>NZ_PJBK01000068.1:0-103742 GCF_002836155.1 Pseudoalteromonas sp. GutCa3
TAGTGACTATGTACATTTTGAAAAAATAAGGGCATTAAAAGCCTTAGATTATAAAAATAAAGCAGAACAAGAAACTAATATTGCAAAAACGTTATATCCTCAAAACAAATCTTGGGATAGCGCTATTTGGACTCCATCGAAATATTAATTTAAGAGTTATTTATGGCAAAAAAACAAAATAAGAAAGGGTCTGACATATTTCAATGGGTTGGAGTTAGTGCCAGAGGGAAAAAGTTAGAAGGTGAATTAAGTGGAGATAGTATTGCACTTGTTAAAGCACAGCTTCGTAAGCAAGGCATTACTCCCTCGAAGGTAAAGCGCAAAGCAAAACCTTTATTTGGTTTGCAAAGTGTTCAAAAAATTACACCAAAAGATATTGCGCTTATTACTCGCCAAATCGCGACAATGCTGATGGCTGGAGTGCCACTAATACAATCAATAGAAATGATTGGATCAGGCTCTACCAATAAAAGTATTGGTAAATTAATGGAAACAATTGGTGATGAAGTTAAGGCAGGCCAACCCTTATCTTCATCACTTAGAAAACACACCCGTTATTTTGACGATTTATATTGTGATTTAGTTGCATCAGGCGAGCAGTCAGGTGCGCTTGATAGAATATTTGATCGTGTCGCTATTTATAAAGAAAAATCTGAAGCATTAAAATCAAAAATCAAAAAAGCGATGTTTTACCCTATAGCTGTACTTGTTATTGCTCTTATAGTTACTTCTATTTTATTAATATTTGTAGTTCCACAATTTCAAGATATTTTTAATGGCTTCGGCGCTGAACTCCCTGCTTTTACTCTATTTGTAATTGGCATATCTGAATTTATGCAAGAATATTGGTGGATGATGCTGATAGCAATTGTTAGTGCAGGTTGGCTTTTTAAAGAAGCTAAACTAAAAAGCTTAAAGCTCAGAGATGCTACAGACAGAGCCATACTAAAACTCCCTGTTATTGGCATGATTTTAAATAAAGCGGCTGTTGCTCGCTATGCGCGAACTCTTTCGACTACGTTTGCCGCAGGTGTACCGCTTGTTGATGCACTTGATTCTGCTGCTGGTGCTTCAGGTAATGCTGTTTATCGTTATGCCATTTTAGACATAAAAGCTGAGGTTAGCTCTGGTAATCAGATGAACTGGGCAATGCGTAACTCAAAAATATTCCCTGATATGGTAATACAAATGGTCGCAATTGGTGAGGAGTCTGGCTCACTAGATGGCATGCTTGCTAAAGTAGCGACTATTTACGAGCAAGAAGTTGATGATGCAGTAGACGGCCTTTCAAGCCTACTTGAGCCACTTATTATGGCCGTACTAGGTGTACTTGTTGGTGGCTTAATTGTTGCTATGTACTTACCTATTTTCCAACTTGGTGCTGTTGTTTAATTACCAAAAATAACAATTTACAAGAAATAAAAGAGAGGCTTACTTTTTTGTTAAGGTATAGCTATTAATGTCTTCTCATTTACTCTCTTTTATTTCTCTTTGTGATAATAATTTCACTTAATTTTTAGAACAATTTTCAGGTAATATGATGCAAAGTATTATTGAAGTAATGCAAAGCCAAATGTGGTTTTATTTAATCACAGTTGGCTTAGTAAGTTTATGTATCGGTAGTTTTTTAAATGTGGTTATTTATCGCTTACCATTGATGATGCAGCGTGAGTGGCAAAGCGAATGCAGACTACTGTTAGAAGATGAACTTACAGGGAATAAATCTAAACAAGCCAATATCAATGAGCCTTTTAACTTAGTAAAACCCAATTCTACCTGCCCTAAATGTAAAACAGCCATAAAGCCTTGGCAGAATATTCCTATTATTAGTTGGTTAGCACTCAAAGGTAAATGCGCAAGTTGCAGTAACCCTATTTCGGCCCGTTATCCTGCTGTAGAGCTAATTACTGCCCTATTAAGTTTAATTGTTGCCTATAGCTTTGGTGCGACCGAGCAAGCTTTATTATATATTTTTGTAACGTGGATTTTAGTAGCACTGACCTTTATTGATATTGACCACATGCTGCTGCCAGATCAACTTACACTTCCGCTGGTATGGCTTGCACTTATTGCCTCTGTTATGGGTTACACAATTACACCAACCGATGCCATTATTGGTGCTGCTTGCGGTTATTTAAGCTTATGGAGTGTGTTTTGGCTATTTAAGTTATTAACCGGTAAAGAAGGCATGGGTTATGGCGACTTTAAACTACTCGCTGTATTTGGGGCATTACTTGGCTGGCAGTCATTACTCACTATTATTCTGCTTTCGAGCGTAGTGGGTGCCATTATAGGTATTGCGCTGTTGAGCATACAAGGTAAAGACAAAGCGACCCCTATCCCTTTTGGGCCTTATTTAGCGATAGCTGGCTGGATCACAATGCTTTGGGGCAACCAAATTCAAGGCGCTTATTTTAATTTAATTGGTTATTAAAATGAGTGAACAAATAACTAAAGTAAATAGCTGGGTATTAGGTTTAACAGGTGGTATTGGCTGTGGTAAAACAGCCGTAAGCAATATGTTTGAAGAGCTTGGTATTACAATAGTTGATGCCGATATAATTGCGCGTGAAGTGGTACTCCCAAATAGCAAAGGGCTAAGAGCGATTACCCAACACTTTGGTGAGGATATTTTATTGCCTGATGGCACATTAAATAGAGCAGAGCTGCGTGCAAAAATATTTACTAATAACAATGACAAAGAATGGCTTAATGCGTTGCTACACCCTCTTATACGGATAAAAATACTAAACGATTTAAATAATGCAACTAGCCCTTATGTTGTTTTAGTAGCGCCTTTATTATTTGAAAACAACCTTGATAAATATTGCGACCATACCCTACTTATTGACGTACCAACCTCAGTACAAATAGCGCGTACGGCAAAACGTGACAACACAAGTAGTGAGCAAGTTAAAAGTATTATTGCCTCGCAAATGTCACGCGCCGATAAACAGCAAAAAGCGGATGATATTTTAAATAATGACCGAAGTTTAAACCTAGTGCATATAGAACTTGTTGATCTTCATAAAAAGTACCTACAATATGTATTACACAACAAAACTAACTCACATTAACACTGTCCTAACTCACACAAACTCGTATTTTAGTTAGTAAAATCACAACAAAGAATGAAAGGTGATGTAATCACCTTCTTTTTTCTGATAAATTGCTTACTATTGAAGGAATAAAACAGGTGCGCAATGAATATTAACTCACCGTTATTGAGAAAATTTATAACCCTTGGCCGCATTGATGCCGACACGGTTAAAAACAAACAAAATGAATTTGCCTCAACAGCTGAGCTTATTTCTAAATGTGGAAAAATCGATAGTAAAGATTTAGCTGAACAATGTATTGATCTGTTTCGCGTACCTTATTTTGATTTAAAAGATTTTGACCCTACAAAAATCCCAGCCGATCTCGTAAAAGAAAAACTCATACGTAAACATCACATTTTGCCGCTTGTTCAAAAAGATCGAAAAGTTTATATAGCAGCATCAGACCCAACAGATTACGGCGCATTCGAAAACTTTGAGTTTAGTACCGGTCTTTCATGCGAAATTGTTGTTGTTGATTATATTCAACTCGATACCAAAATTGAGCAGTTGCTAGATGCCACTGGCAGCTTAAATCTAACTGATGACGAGTTTCAGGAATTTGCTGATTTAGACTCAGAAAGCCAAAGAGATACAGCACCACAAGATGACGATAAAGATGATGCGCCTATCATCGTATACATCAACAAAATTTTAATGGATGCCATTAAAAAAGGCGCCTCTGATTTACACTTTGAACCGTATGAACACAAGTACCGTATTCGCTTTCGTATTGATGGCATATTGCATGAAGTGGCAAGCCCACCTAATACATTAGCAACCAAGCTTTCTGCACGTATTAAAGTAATGTCGCGACTTGATATTGCCGAAAAACGTAAACCACAAGATGGTCGTATAAAACTAAAAATCACTGAACGCAAAAGTATCGACTTTCGTGTAAGTACCATGCCTACCTTGTGGGGCGAAAAAATAGTAATGCGTATCCTTGATTCATCAAGCGCTATGTTAGGCATTGATGTATTAGGCTATGAGCCTGAGCAGAAAAAGCTCTATATGGATGCACTTGCCCAACCTCAAGGGATGATACTAGTAACAGGGCCAACGGGTTCTGGTAAAACAGTATCGCTATACACAGGTTTAAATATATTAAATCAGCCAGAGCGAAATATTAGTACTGCGGAGGATCCGGTTGAGATTAACCTTGAAGGTGTAAACCAAGTACAAATTAACATTAAAGCCGATATGACTTTTGCCAATGCACTGCGTGCTTTTTTACGTCAAGATCCTGATGTAGTTATGGTAGGTGAAATACGTGACCTAGAAACCGCAGAAATATCAATAAAAGCGGCGCAAACAGGTCACTTGGTTTTATCAACATTGCATACAAACTCAGCACCGGAAACAATCACCCGTTTATTAAATATGGGTGTGCCGGCTTATAACGTAGCAAGTTCGATCAGCTTAATAATAGCCCAGCGTTTAGCTCGTCGTTTATGCCCTAAATGTAAAACGCCAGAACAACTTCCGAGTGAAGAACTGGCTCGCCAAGGATTTAGCGCCAAGCAAATTGAAGAAATGACGTTATATACGCCTAAAGGGTGTGATAGCTGTACCGATGGTTATAAAGGCCGAGTGGGTATTTACGAAGTAATGCAAATTACCCCTGAAATTGCCCAAATTATTATGCGCGGTGGTAACTCGCTTGAAATAGCTGACGTTTCACTTAAAGCCGGATTTAATAATTTACGTTTATCTGGTTTACGCAAAGCAGCCGATGGCCTTACATCCCTTGGTGAAATTAATCGTGTGACTAATTTTTAAAGGTCCATAGTAAAAGCTACAAGGTTCTGAACACTAAATTCAGAGCCTTACTTATACCTAGAGACTCATATCTAAGTAATGTAAAATGCAGAAAAAGATTGTAAAGAGTAAATTATGCCTACTATTGTAAACTGCCCAACCTGTAAAACTAAAGTTGAATGGTCAGAGCAAAGCCCATTTCGTCCTTTTTGCTCAAAACGCTGTCAGCTAATTGATTTAGGTGAATGGTCGTTTGAAAATAACAGAATTTCTGCACCAATCACGTCCGCAGAAGAGTTTAGCCAAGACATGATTGAAGATATTGAAGCTATGCTGGCTAAAAATGAAGATGACTTTTTTAAGTAATTTATCTTCATTATGCCCTAAATACGAAAACCAGCATTAAGCTGGTTTTTTAGTATTTACAAAAAGTATAATTAACTTTTTTGTTTACGGTGCTTTTTATTCATACGCTTTTGCATTTTAGCAAATTTCTCTTTTTGCTCAGCGTTAAGTACTTGCATTACTTGATGCTGCGTTTTTAGTTTAATTAAACCAAATTGCTCACCTTTTTCATGACGTTCATTTAATAGCTCTTTTGCTGCATTTTCGTCAAATGTTGCCGCCGAAAGTAACGCATCCATTTTAGCTTTGTGCGCTTCACGCATCGCTTTACGGGCTTCTTTATCGTCGCCACGCAACGCTTTCATCTGTGTTTTTTGCGCTTCAAAAATAGCTTTTAGCTTAGTTTGCTGCTCATCTGTTAAGCTTAATTTTTCAACGCCGCGCTCAGAAAGTAAAAAGCGAGCTTGAGAATGGCCTTGTTTATGTCCGTCGCCTTTAGCTAATACGCTACCAGCACCAAGCGTTGCTGTTGCTAAGCCACAGATAAGTACTAATTTTGAAAGTGTATTTAATTTAGTCATAATCATTACCTTAATATTGGGTTGGTTGTGGCTGCTAAGCCAGTGAGTTAACTATACCTAACTCAATGCAAAGTAACGCAAAGCAGTGTAAAGGTTGTGTAAAGATTCACCTTTGCACTATTTAGCGGGTAAAATAACGCTATAAACAACTCTAAGGGTTTGTAAATGAAACTATTAATGATTGATGACGACACTGGCCTTTGCGAGCTATTAAGTGAATATTTAACTGCCCAAGGTTTTGAAATACAAAGTGTACACGACGGTGAGCAGGGCCTTAAACTAGCACAAGCAAACGACTACGCCCTTATATTGCTAGATGTAATGCTACCAACGCTTGATGGTTTTGAAGTACTCAAACAACTTAGGCAAACAAAGCTCACCCCTGTAATAATGCTTACTGCAAAAGGTGAAGACTTTGACCGTATTTTTGGTTTAGAGCTAGGCGCTGACGATTATATTCCAAAGCCTTTTAATCATCGTGAATTACTAGCCCGCGTAAAAGCTATAACACGCCGTATAGAGCACATTAATAGCTTAAATGCAGCTACAACGAGTAAGTTACTCGTTAATGGTATTACTGTAAACCTTGCAGCTCGAGAGGCCTCAATAGACAGCTCTACACTAACCCTTACCGGTACAGAGTACGAAATACTCACGCTATTGTGTAAAAATGCAGGAGAAGTGGTCAGCAAAGAGCAAATTAGCGAAGAAGTGCTAGGCAGGCGCTTAGCTTCTTTTGATCGCTCTATCGATATGCATGTAAGTAATATCCGTAAAAAAATTGCGGAGCATATTCCAGGGGAGCGAATTAAAACAATGCGAGGTACAGGCTATGTCTTTATCCAAGGCGAATAAAAGCACTTACTTTGCTTGGTTAAAGCACCCTGGACACTACCTATTTTTTAAAATATTTATTTGGTTTTGGTTAACTATAATCGGCACCGTAGCAGCCCTTATATTTTTAAGTAATATTACCGCTATTAATGCGGTATCTAACGAGCCACTTTATGGGCCGATGAAAAAAAATCTGATATATACCGCTAAAAGCATTGAGCGCTCTGCAGTTAAACATAAACGCAGCCTAAGCGAAGTATTAGTACACCCTCGCCTATCAAAGCGAAAACTTTTATATTTAAGCGCAGCCCAAAGCGAGGACTCCCTAAGTAATAAAGAAGTGCCAGAGAGCATCGACTTAAGTTTGTTAAACTTTACTCAAAATATGTCACCGCAAATTATTTTCACTGAAAAATATCAAGCCTTTGGCCCTGTTAATATTAACGTGCCTGAAGGAAGCTTTTATCTTTATGAAATAGATATTAACCATCAACCCCCGCTAATAATGCGCTTTAAGCTTATGCCTAATTGGATGAAAATAGTCATCGCAATTGTTGCATCTCTTATTTTAAGCTTTGTATTTAGCCGTAATTTAATAGCCCCTATAAATAGCCTTAAAAAAGCGGCAATTAAACTATCATCGGGTAACCTAAGCGCAAGAGCCGACATTTCTGTAAACCGAAAAGATGAGCTAGGAATACTAGGGCGAGATTTTAACAGCATGGCTAATCAGTTAGAGCTTTTAATTAGTTCACAAAAACGCTTGTTAGCCGACATATCACATGAGTTACGATCGCCTCTTACACGTTTAAAAATGGCTACCGGGCTTGCACAAATGCAAGCTAACGACGCTAGCCAATCGT
This sequence comes from Pseudoalteromonas sp. GutCa3, assembly GCF_002836155.1. Lineage (NCBI taxonomy): Bacteria > Pseudomonadati > Pseudomonadota > Gammaproteobacteria > Alteromonadales > Pseudoalteromonadaceae > Pseudoalteromonas > Pseudoalteromonas sp. GutCa3. Next base: position 7,483 of record NZ_PJBK01000068.1, read on the forward strand.
ATTTATTACGCATAGAAAAAGAAGCAAACCAGCTTGATAAAATGATTGCCGACGTGCTGCAAGTTTCTCGCTTAGAAGCAAAAAGCCAAGCACTTTCACTGCAAAAGCAATCATTACAAATAATTGTAGATCACGTTATTAACGATGCGCAGTTTGAAGCAAAACAAAATAATAAGCAGCTAAATATAATGGGCGCTGTAGACGTAAATATTAATTGCGACGAAGGCCTTATTGCCAGCGCACTTGAAAACCTACTTCGCAACGCTATCAAATACGCAAATAAGACGATTAGCATTGCCCTAAAGCATACAGATGCCATTTATATAGAAATATGTGATGATGGCTCTGGTGTGCCCGATGACCAACTGGGCAAGCTTTGCGAGCCTTTTTTTAGGCAATCTGATGCGCGGGATCGCGTAAGTGGTGGCACGGGTTTAGGTCTTGCGATTGCTAAAAATGCTATTACTGCGCATGGCGGCAGTTTAGTATTATCAAATAAAGAACTAGGTGGCTTGTGTGCTAATATAACCTTGCCATTAATAAAAGAGTAAAGCATGTTTTATAGTAGTGAGCGTGAGCTTAAGAGTAATCAAATAACAATTAATAACTTTTATAAAAACACGCTAATTAAAGCTTATTTAGATACACCTAACGGGCAATTATTTTATGCTTATGCCATACCAGATAAAGCCAAAAATGCCATTGTAATAAGCTCTGGGCGCCTTGAAGGGTTAGATAAATATAAAGAGTTGTTATGGGAGCTGTATAACAATAATTTTGCCATATTCATAGCCGATCACCAAGGACAAGGCCGCTCTTATCGCCACCTACTAAATAAGCACAAAGGCCATGTTAATCAATTTAAAGATTACAGCGCAGACCTAAACTTATTTAATACACAAATAGTGGATACTCATTGGCAAGGTAAAAAGGTGTTAGTGAGTCATTCAATGGGCGGCGCCATAGCATTTGACTATCTTGCGCATTTTGAACACAACTTTAGTGGCGCGTTTTTATCAGCGCCTATGCTTGATATTTATACAAAAAACACACCAAAGCCTTTAGCTAAATTAATAGCAAGTACTGCAACCCTTTTGGGTCAAAAAGACAATTACGCACTAGGGCAAACCGATTACATACCCGATGAGTTTGCTACAAATGTATTAACCAGCAGCCCAGTGCGTTACGAGCTATTTAGGCAAACATATCAAGAAGAGCCATTACTACAGCTCGGCGGTGTTACTTACGGCTGGCTAAATGCGACGTTTGCATTTATAACTTCTGTGGATAACTTGAGCGTGACTATTCCACTTTATATTGCCAGTGCGCAAAACGACGAAGTGGTTGATAACAATGCCCAATATAAATTAGCAAACAGGCACGTAAACACGGTACTTAAAAGCTTTGAAGGCGCTAAACACGAGCTGTTTTTTGAACGTGATGAAATACGCCAGCCATTGCTTAAGAGCTTGTATCAGTTTTGTGAGTCGGTGACGGCTTAACAAGTACCGACAAAGGGTCGAGGTGGATCAGTATATCTACCTCAGACTCAAAGCGTTCTTTAAGCATTGCCTCTACTTCATCAGCTACGTTATGTGCGCGAATCAAACTTAAATGATCATCAAGCTCTAAGTGCATTTGGATAAACTTAACTTTTCCGCCTTGGCGCGTACGAATATCATGCACACCATGTACATCAGCATGGGCTCTGGCTATATCAAATATGCTTTGCTTTTCATCATCTGGCAGTTCTTTATCCATTAAATGATCGGCACTATCTCGTGCTATATCCCAGCTGTTATAAAGTAAGTAGCCCGCTACACCTATCGCAAAAACAGGATCGGCATACAACACACCATAATAAGCTAACAAAATAGCTAATAGCACAGCGGCATTTAATATTAAATCGCCTTTGTAATGTACTGAGTCGGCTTTTATAGCAATTGAATCGGTGTATTTAACTACTTTATTTTGCACAAATACAATGACGAGCGTACACGCAATAGCAAAAATACTTACCCACACACCTAATAAAGAATGGCTTAACTGTATAGGATTAAATAACCGCTCAATACCATGAAAAGCAAGTAGGCAACCTGAGCCTGCAATAAACGCAGCTTGCCCAAGTCCAGCTAGTGCTTCAGCTTTTCCGTGCCCAAACCTATGGTCATCATCTGCTGGGCGCAGTGCGTAACCCAAAACTAAAAAGCTCATAGCAGTGGCTGTTATATCCATTAACGAATCAGTTAACGAGCCAAGCATTGAGGCAGAGCCCGAAGCAAGCCACGCCCATGTTTTTGCGCCAATCATTAAACTAACCATTACCATGGTAACAATGCTTGAAGTTTTAACCCAAAATTCGTAGCTACGGTTATGCACGTTTTAATCCGATAATTAGGAGTACTCAATAGTGTGAGTATATCATTTTTTTAAAAGGTTTCGTGTATACTGCCCTTCGTCAAACTACAGATTATTTTATAAGGCTCATTATGCTGGATATTGTTTTATACCAACCTGAAATACCGCCTAACACTGGTAATATTATTCGCCTATGTGCCAATACCGGCTATGCATTACATTTAATTGAGCCGCTAGGTTTTGAGTGGGACGATAAGCGCGTGAAACGTGCAGGACTTGATTATCATGAATTTAGTCATGTTCAACGCCATGCCTCATTTGAAGATTACCTTGAGAAGTGCAAGCCTAAAAAAGTATATGCATGTACAACCAAAGGTAGTCAGTTTCACCATGAAGCAAGTTACGAAGCGGGTGACTGCTTGGTATTTGGCCCAGAGACTCGCGGCCTACCTGATGATATGATCCAAGCATTACCAAAAGAGCAGCGTGTGCGTATTCCTATGCAAGCCAATAGCCGCAGCATGAACTTATCAAACGCAGTAGCCGTGTTTGTTTACGAGTCGTGGCGCCAGTTGGGTTTTCCTAACGCGCAATAAACACCTTGTACCAAACAAAAAAAAACCGACATAACGTCGGTTTTTTAGTTTTAGTAACGCTTATAAAACTACTCAGAACGTTGCTCTCGGCCTAATAGCGCCATTGCAGCTTCTTTCATATCTTTATTTTCATAAAGCACTTTATAAATTTGCTCGGTAATCGGCATTTCTACACCGCTACGTTGTGCTAATAAATACACTTCTTTGGTATTTCTAAAGCCTTCCACTACTTGACCAATTGACTCAATAGCAGCATCGACGCTTTCACCTTTACCTAGTGCTAAACCAAATCGACGATTACGTGATTGGTTATCTGTACACGTTAGTATTAAATCGCCAAGGCCAGCCATTCCCATGAAGGTTTCTGGCTTAGCACCAAGAGCGCAACCTAAACGAGTAAGCTCTGCAAGGCCTCGGGTGATAAGTGCGGTACGCGCATTAGCGCCAAAACCAACACCGTCCGAAATACCGGCACCAATGGCAATTACATTCTTAACCGCACCACCGAGCTGTATACCAATAAAATCATCATTGTTATACACACGGAATGAGCGGCCACAGTGAAGTAAATCAGCGAGCTGCTGAGCAAATTCAGGCGACGTAGAAGACACTGAAATAGCTGTAGGTGAACCCATCGCCATTTCTTTTGCAAACGTAGGACCCGACAGTACCGCAAGTGGAATGTCATCACCCAATTCTTGCAAAGCCACTTCTTGTAACAAACGTCCAGTATTAGGCTCAAGTCCTTTAGTTGCCCACGCTACTTTAGCACCGTCTTGCAATGCAGGTTTGATCTGCGCAAGTGTGTCGCCAAAAGCATGGCTTGGCACAACAACAAGTACAATAGCGCTGCTAGCAACGGCATGTTGTAAGTTAGCTTCAAGAGTAAGAGTATCTGGAAAAGGAGCATCAGGTAAGTAACGTTGATTTTTCCGCTCAGCTGCAAGCGTGGCAACGTCGTCGCTATTTCTTCCCCAAAGTGTCACGTGGTGACCATTTCGGGCTAAACAAATAGCAAGGGCGGTGCCGTAAGACCCCGCCCCTAATACAGTAACAGCTGTAGTTGCTGTACTCATAAGTTATGCGTCTGCTGAAGCCTGGTCAGCTTGCGCAGTACGTTGTTGCATGTATTGTGCAAATAACGCATCAAAATTAACTGGCGCAAGGTTAAGCTGTGGGAAAGTACCACGGTTAACAAGGTTTGAAACAGCTTCACGTGCATATGGGAACAACACGTTAGGACAAAATGCACCTAGCATGTGCGCAAGTTGCACTTCTTCAACTTCAGCAATAGTAAAAATACCTGCTTGTTGAATTTCACATAAGAACGCAGTTTCTTCACCAAGAGAAGCGGTTACAGTCAGCGCTAAAACAACTTCAAATACACCTTCGTCTAGTTTATTAGAGCGTGTATCTAGGTCTAGCTTAACTTCTGGCGTCCATTCTTTTTGAAAAATGGCCGGAGAGTTTGGCGTTTCAAACGATACATCTTTAGTGTAAATACGTTGAATAGTAAATTGTGCGCCGGCTTCTGCAGCTGCTACGTTTTGATTTTCTTCGTTCATTGTTATTCCTAACTTGTTCGTTATTATAATTAAATTAAGCGTTTAGCTTAGCGTCAAGTTTACCTTGCGCTTCAATAGCCATCATGTCGTCGCAGCCACCGATATGTTCATCATTAATAAAAATTTGCGGTACTGTGCTTGCACCACCTGCTTTGGCAATCATTTCATCGCGTAGCTCAGGCTGTACACCAATATCATAATTTGTGTATTCAACGCCTTTGCTGTTTAAAAGCGAAAGAGCACGCTGACAAAATGGACAATACGCCTTGGTGTATAAAACAACATTACTCATAATAAATCCTCTATCGGCCTAGCTAAACTGATTAGCGACCTGTTGTAGTTGGTAAGCTGGCAGATTGCCACGCACCCATGCCACCTGCTAATAAGTAAACTCGTTCAAAACCAGCTTTACTCATAGCGGCTGCAGTACCTTGGGCAGTCATACCTGTAGTACATACAACTATAATGGGTTTAGTCTTGTACTTTTCAAGGCTTGAAAAGTCAGATTTTTTCGCATTCTCTGGGCTTAAGTGCTCAGCACCAGAAATACGCCCTGCATTAAACTCTTTTTGCGCACGTATATCGATTACTTGACCGTCATCACGGTTAATAAGTAACGTAAGCTGCTGAGGATTTATTTGACGAACAGCTGAAAACTTACTCTTTATCCAGCCACTAACAATAAGGAAAACAATACCAACCCAAGCAAGGCTTAAAATGGGATGATTTGTAATAAATTCAATATATTGATCCATTCTACTTCCACTATGAAATTATGTTTTAAACCTAGGGCGTGTTGGCCTTTGTGGATTGAAATTTGTTCAATCTAGGGGCGATTAAATCGCGGCGCGAGATTTGTAACCTAGTGGGCTAAGTAAAAACCGAGCAACAAAGAGGTAATAGTCCCTAGAAAGAACCCAACGGGCAGCGTATGTTTGGTATTTATGCTACGTTATCGCCTATTTATGGGGAGTAACCACACTTCATAGGCTCTGCCTTGCCTAAAAACCAAACATACTGCTGCAAATTCAACCACCAAAGTGCAACACGCCCTAATATTTTAAGGATTTTGTACTTTAGTCACGCAAGTATACCCAAACCAACCTAAAATGCGAGTTTAGGAGCACTTAGAGACGTTTAAAAAACGATAAAGCCCCCCATATATAGTTAACAAGAACTCTGGATAATAAATCTATCTCAAGCAGAGTTCAGGTTAGTCAATGAGGTATAAGTGAAAAAATTTAATATCTTGTTTTCAATGCTGATCCTAGCTTAAAAACACGGTATGCTAAAACCACGCTAATAAACCTTTTAGGTGCACAGTATCCATCAACAGATACTAATTTTCAGGAGCTATTATGACAGAGCATAAAAAACCACTGGTATTAATGATTTTAGACGGTTGGGGATACCGCGAAGATACGCAAAGTAATGCTATTCTTGCAGCTAACACACCGGTATTAGACAATTTATGGGCCACACGGCCACACACATTAATATCAGCTTCGGGTTTAGATGTTGGTCTTCCTGATGGTCAAATGGGTAACTCAGAAGTTGGCCATGTGAACTTAGGTGCTGGTCGCATTGTTTATCAAGATTTTACCCGTATCACTAAAGCAATTAACGATGGCGAATTTGATTCAACCCCAGCCTTAGTTGAAAACATAGATAAAGCGGTAAGTGCAGGAAAAGCAGTTCACATAATGGGTCTTTTAAGCCCAGGTGGTGTGCATAGCCATGAAGACCACATAGTTGCTAGCATAAAACTTGCTGCAAAACGTGGCGCTAAAGAAGTTTACTTTCATGGCTTTTTAGATGGCCGCGATACACCTCCACGTAGTGCTAAAGCGTCAATCGAACGTATTGAAGCGTTATTTAGCGAACTTAAATGCGGTCGTTTGGCGTCACTTATTGGCCGCTACTACGCAATGGACAGAGACAACCGTTGGAACCGCGTAGAAAAAGCTTACAACGTAATTGCATTAGCTGAAGGTGACTTTAATTTTGATAACGGCTTAGAGGCACTTAATGCAGCGTACGAGCGCGACGAAAACGACGAATTTGTGGCCGCTACAACCATTACACCAACAGGCGCCGCTCCTGCTTCAATAAACGATGGCGACACTCTAATTTTTGCCAACTTTAGAGCAGATAGAGCCCGCGAAATTACTCGCGCTTTTGTTGAGCCTGATTTTGATGGATTCGCAAGAAAAAGAACGCCAGAGCTTAGTGCATTTGTAATGATGACAGAGTATGCAGCCGATATAGATGCACCTATTGCCTTTGGTTCAACACCGTTAGTAAACGTACTTGGTGAGTGGTTTGAAAAAAATAACAAAACACAGCTTCGCATTTCAGAAACCGAAAAGTACGCACACGTTACGTTTTTCTTTAGTGGCGGGCGCGAAAGTGAATTTAAAGGCGAAACACGCGAGCTAATTCCTTCGCCGCAAGTTGCAACCTACGACTTACAACCTGAAATGAACTCAGAAATGCTAACCGACAAACTAGTAGCAGCAATTAAAAGCGGTAAATACGATGCTATTATTTGTAACTACCCTAACGGCGATATGGTTGGTCACTCTGGTGTATTTGAAGCTGCTGTTAAAGCTTGTGAAGCTGTAGATAGCTGTATCGGACGTGTTGTTGATGCACTTGAAGAGTTTGGTGGTGAAGCACTAATAACAGCTGATCATGGTAATGCCGAGCAAATGGCTGATCTTAAAACAGGCCAAGCGCATACTGCCCACACTAGTGAACCTGTACATTTTATTTATGTTGGTCGCGATGCAGAGCCTATGCAAGGTAAGGCATTAAGCGATGTAGCCCCTACAATGCTTCACTTAATGGGCATGGAGCAACCAAGCGAAATGACTGGTACGCCTATCATGATGTTGAAATAACACATGAATAGACGTATTAACCGGTTAATTAAGTGCGGTTTAATACTAACTTCATTAGTGACTGCATCTGCAGTTGCTAATGAAGATCGTACTAAAAAAGACTTATCAGAAGTTCAAAATGCACTTGATCAAAGCCAGGCTGAATATAACGCGCAAAGAAAAAAAATAGCGTCACTACAAAAAAACCTCAAAAGCCATGAACTCGATATAGCTAAAAATGCGAAAGCACTTAACATGGCAGAGCAATCAGTAAAAGAAACTAAAACACAGCAAAAAGAGTTGCAAAATAAAGCCGATGAGCTCGATAGAAAGCATACTCAATTTCAGAAAGTCTTAGCCGCGCAGCTCAAAAGTGCCTATATGGCCGGTGGCGACGATTACTCTAAAATGTTATTAAATCAAGAAGACACTGCTAAATTTGAGCGCACACTTAGTTATTACAACTACTTAAATAAAGCTCGTATTGAACAAATCGAAGATCTAAAAGATCTTCAACAGCAAATAGTACAAAACCAAAAAGAGCTTGTTAAAACACAAGAAAAACTAGAACTTTTATTTGATGAGCAAAAAAGACGCCAAACCGCTTTAGTTAATGCACAAAGTGAACGCCAAGCAAATCTTAAAAACTTACAAGCTCAGCTCAACAGTACTAAAAGCTCAATAAATTATTTAAAAGAAAACCAACAAACTTTGGTAGCAACGATTGAAGAACTAGAAAAAGAAAAAACACAAAAAATTGAATTACTGGGCCTAAATAAAAATAAAGGTAAATTAGACTGGCCGAGCAAAGGCAAGTTAGAGCACACTTTTGGCCAACGTAAACATGGTGGTATTGATTGGAAAGGCGTATTAATTGGTGCAAAAGAAGGCACTAATATTAATAGCGTACATAATGGTCAAGTTGTATTTGCCGATTGGCTAAAAGGCTATGGTTGGGTAATTGTTGTAGACCATGGTGAAGGTTTTATGAGCCTATATGGTCATGCCCAAACATTGCTAAGAGATGTAGGCGACATGGTACGCGAAGGCGAAACACTTGCTTTAGTTGGCCAAAGCGGCGGACAAGCTAGTTCTGGTCTATACTTTGAAATACGCCACAAAGGACGCGCAGTAAATCCTATCAAATGGTGCAAACGCATTTAATTAAATTAATCGCTGCACCGCTCTGGAGCAGCTGATGACAACTAAAAAAACTGTAGTAACTACCATTGTTCAAAAAAATACAGGCTTTTATATAAGTCTGTATTTACTCGTATTACTAACCTTAATTGCCTTTACTAGTAATGTACTAGCAAGCTCGATTAAAGATCTTAAAAGACAACAAATAGACGAAATACTCTTTAACATTCATGCCTACTACGTTGAAGATCTCACCTTACAAAATAGCCACCACATTAAATATAATAACCAGCAATTTGAGCGTTTATATTCAAAGCTCGACTCTTACTCTAAGTACTTAAATGAGCACGAACTAACCTCATTATTTGATAACACAAATGGCCGCTACACAGGTATTGGTATTGAGGTTAAAAATATCGACGAGAATATGACTATTGTTAATGTGGTCAATAACTCTCCCGCAAAAGCAGCGGGGATTTTACCAGACGATATTATTGTAAGTGTAAACAACCACGCAGTCCAAAATCGTACAATCGATGAAGTAGCAACACTAATAAGAGACAGTAAATTTTCAAATATAGACCTAATTATAAGTCGTGATAACAATAAAAACCCACTCACGTTTCATGTAGCACGCCGCCAAATAAACCTCGAAAGCGTAACAAGCGAACTTCTAGATTTTGGCACTGGTTATATAGCTATCAATAACTTCTCTAACCACACATTACATGAGGTTGCTCTGCAAGTTGCTGCCCTGCAAAGCCACTTTGGTTACCCACTTAAAGGCTTAGTAATTGATTTACGTGATAACCCAGGGGGTACATTACAAAGCGCAGTAGCGGTATCAGACCTATTTTTACAAAGTGGTACTATAGTGACGACCAAAGGACGCTTTTACGATGCAAACCAAGCTTTTTACGCTAAACGTGGCGACATTCTAAAAAATGCCCCCATTGTTGTACTTATAAATGAAAACTCAGCCTCTGCAGCCGAAATACTTGCAGCAGCACTTAAAGATAATAAACGAGCAACCGTTGTTGGCAGTCAGTCTTTTGGGAAGGGTTCTGTACAATCGCTCATTCCGCTAGGTGACGGCAGCACTGCATTAAAGCTCACCACAGCTAAATACTTTACGCCTCTAGGTAAATCGATTGATGGAATAGGAATAACCCCAGATGTGGCGGTTAATCAAACAAACCTTTCACAAAGTAATAAAGCCGTTATAATAAAAAATGAACACACTAACAGTAACGCGCAATTACTTACTGGTAACTTAGCCGACTTACAGTTAGTTAAAGCCAAACAATTACTCAGCATGCAGTAGCTTGTATAAGCTGTTAAACAAAGCTAAAAAGATAATAAAAACTATAAACGTGAAAATAACAAAATGGCTAATATTAGCTATTTGTTTTAGCTCAGCAACAATTAGCGCTAAACAAATAGCAATAGTGATAGACGATATAGGCTATCATCAACGGGACTTAGAGTTCCTTTCCTTACCAGGGCAATTGTCGTATTCAATTTTGCCCCATACTCCTTATTCGCAAATTTTTGCAACGCTTGCTAGTCAATCAAATAAAGAGTTATTACTTCATGTACCTATGCAGGCACTTAACGGTAAAGAACTCGGACCTGGCGCGCTTACTTTAAATATGAATAAAGAGCAGCTTCAGCAAACTCTAGGAACAGCTCTCGCTAGTTTACCGCAAGTTAAAGGCGTTAATAACCACATGGGCTCAGCGCTTACGCAGCAAAGCCAAGCTATGAAGTGGACAATGGAAGTGCTTAAAAAGCGCCATTTATATTTTTTAGATAGCCGCACAACCGATTTAAGCCAAGCACAAAATGCTGCTAACTTTTTAGGTGTTGCCAATATTAGTCGCCAAGTGTTCTTAGACAATATAACTACACCAGAACAACTACAGCTAAGGCTGGAAGAATTAAAACAACTAGCCATCACTCACAATTCCGCTATTGCAATTGCTCATCCCTACCCAGAAACCATCGAGTTTTTACGCCGTGCCTTACCCGAGTTAACTAAGCAAGGTTTTGAGCTTGTGCCGGTTTCGCAGCTGGTTGAGCGTAAATACATTCAGTTGGCGCAGGCTGAGGGTAAAGGGATTAGTGCTAGATGATATAAGCTTTAAATAATGCTATATCCGAATGATAAACTAATACCAATTCGCTTAATTAAGTGGTCTATTTTGAGGGCGGAAAAACGTGTTGATAGCTAGGCAAAAAATTCGCTATTTAGTTGTTCTAAATGAGAATCTTTTAACGCAGGTAGCGACACGTTTAGCCCCGCAAAATGATTAAGTATTATTGCGGATTGGTATAGCCATTCAATAATGCAGAGTATCGGTATTACTTGATTGGATATTTTATCGTTGGGTTTCGCTTCTCTCAAACCAACCTACGCGAAAGCAAAAAGCCCCGCATTTTAATGCAGGGCTTTTAAATTTGCTGCTTGAGCAATATTAGCTCATAGCACTTTGTAATTTTTTCATCGCTGTTTTTTCAAGCTGGCGAACACGTTCAGCAGATACACTGTACTTTTGTGCAAGCTCTTGAAGAGTCGCTTTATCATCCGACAACCAACGTGCGCTAACAATATCTTGTGAACGTTCGTCTAGTGTTTTAAGTGCGCTAAATAAACGAGTATGCGCTTGCTCTTTCCACTGCTCTTGTTCAACGTCGTCAGCTAAATCAGCTGCGCCATCTGTTAAATATTGTACTGGAGAGTACGTGCTTGTTGGTGCGTCGTCGTTATCGTCGCCCGTTAGGTCAAAGCCCATGTCTTGTCCGCTCATGCGCGATTCCATTTCACGTACTTCTTTTTCACTCACACCTAGCTCGCTAGCAACGGTACTAACCTCAGCTTGATTAAACCAACCTAAACGCTTTTTGTTTTTACGAAGATTAAAAAACAATTTACGTTGCGCTTTAGTGGTTGCAACTTTAACTATGCGCCAATTTTTAAGCACAAACTCGTGAATTTCGGCTTTAATCCAATGCACTGCAAACGATACTAAACGTACACCCACTGTAGGGTCAAAACGTTTAACCGCTTTCATCAGGCCTATATTACCTTCTTGAATAAGGTCAGCTTGTGGTAAGCCGTATCCCGAGTAGCCTTTAGCAATATGTGCTACAAAGCGTAAATGCGACATAATGAGTTGCTTGGCAGCACTAAGATCACCTTCTTCCTGAAGCTTTTTAGCAAGTTCTTGCTCTTGTTCAACTTTAAGCATAGGAATAGTGCTTACCGCTTGAAGGTAACCGTCCATGCTTGCGCTTTGTTGTCCGACTGTAAGTGCCATTGCGTATAAATCTTTACTCATTTTTCACCTCGGTGATAAACATTTGAAACTATCTTAGCACTCTTTCTTTAAGAGTGCTAACCCCAATTTAAAACTTTTTTAAAGTATAAATCAAGCAGTTTTTAGTATGTGTTTAGTCTACTACAAGCGACTGAATAAGTGATGAATTGAGGGGCTGCAGCAGGTTAACCTCGCTGCATCACCTTATTTACAACTCATTACTTCATGGGAGGATAGTACATAAATATGACAGTTTTAATAACAGGAGGTACAACCCAGTTCGGTACGATACGCATATCAAGCTGGGTTGGTTCACTTATAGTTTGCAGGATTGTTTATACTTTATCGGGTTCTATTTCTTTAATATATCGATTTACAGAAAGGTACGAGCCTACAAATCCTAAGCTTGTTGCAAGTAACACTAAAAAGCCGAGCTCATTAAGCGATAATCCAATTAACGAGAAGCTTGTTTGATACACCCCCGCTACACTGCTCACAGCGCTTGAAAGCCACCACATCATTAGTCCTACGCATATAAAGGCAAATAAACCACCTATTACACCATACCAAATACCGGTCCACAAAAATGGGGCATGTATAAAGGTGTTAGTTGCGCCGACTAGCTTCATTACTTGTATTTCTTCTTTTTTATCCATGATCGACAAACGGATGGTGTTACCAATAATAAGCGTCACTGAGGTAAGCAGTAATAATGCGATGGTTATTACACTTTCTTTCAGTAAATCTAGTAATGCATTTAAACGCTCTAGCCACGCTATATCGAGCTTACCAAAATCAACTTCACGTTCACTTTCTAATTTAGTTAGCAGTACTTTAGCGGCATTTGGGTGTCTATGACGTTTTGTAGGAGTAACAAGTACCACATCAGGTAATGGGTTTTTATCTAAGTACTCTAAAGCTTGCCCAAAGCCAGATACGTCTTTAAATTCTGTTAGTGCTTTTTGCTTTGATATAAATTCAACGCTTTCCACTTCTGGATAAAGTGCTAAACGCTTTACTAATGTTTGCGTTTCTTGCTCGTTCATACTTTCTTTTACAAACAACGATATTTCACTCGCTTCTTCAAAACCACTACTTACTTGCTGTACGTTTTTAACAACAAGATAAAGTGTTGCAGGTAACGTTAGGCTCAAACCAAGTACAGCAATAGTCATCATAGATGCAAGCGGCGTACGCCACATTTCACCTAAGCTATGAACACCTTGGCGGAAAATATTAATAATGAAAAAATAACCGCCAGCTAATACTGATTTTTTTTGCTTGTCGTTACTATTTTGACGACTTTTAAAAAGTAAACTCATAGTGCTCCCTCAGCGAGCGGATCTTGAAGCATGCGGCCATCTTTTAAGGTTAGACTGCGGTACTTCATACGTGCAACCAAACCTAAGTCATGCGTCGCTATAAGAACAGTGGTGCCGTGTTTATTAAAGTCCTCAAACAGCTTTAGGATTTCCATTGAAAGCTCAGGGTCTAGGTTACCTGTAGGCTCATCGGCTAACAGGATTGGCGGGGAGTTTACAATTGCTCTGGCAATACCAACACGTTGCTGCTCGCCTCCAGAGAGCATAGACGGATGACATTTTATTTTGTCTATCAGGCCTACTTTATCAAGCGCACCATGAACACGTTTAGCTATTTGCTTATGGTGAGTACCCTCAATAATAAGAGGCAGTGCCACGTTATCAAAAATAGTATAGCGCTCTAGTAAACGGTGGTTTTGAAAAATAATACCTATATCACGGCGAGCATAAGGAATTTGACGCGAGTTTACTTTATTTAAATCAACACCGTTGATAAATACACTGCCTGCCGATGGACGTTCCATTAAGCTAATTAACTTAAGCAACGTACTTTTACCCGCACCACTGTGGCCGGTTAAAAAGGCAAGTTCACCCGGTTTAACATGAAAATTAACTTTTTCGAGGGCGCGGTGCCCTCCAGGATAAGTCTTACTTACTTGCTGAAAATTTATCATCTTTTTATTATGCCAATTCAATTAGTTTACTAATAAAATTGGTATTCCTCGCAATTAAAAAGGGAGCAAGCTCCCTCTTTTGGTAAATTAAACGTCGTCCTCATCTTGGCTAAATAACGCATCAATAAAGTCATCGCTTTTAAAAGCGCGTAAATCATCAATACCTTCACCAACACCAATGTAACGAATTGGAATATTAAACTTATCTGCAACCGCAAAAATAACACCACCCTTTGCAGTTCCATCAAGTTTTGAAAGCGTAATACCAGTTAAACCAACGCATTGATTAAATAAGTTCACTTGGCTAATTGCATTTTGACCTGTGCCAGCATCAATGGTTAGCATCACTTCGTGCGGCGCATCAGGATCAATTTTTTTCATAACACGAGCTATTTTTTCAAGCTCCTGCATTAAGTTATCTTTATTTTGCAAGCGACCCGCTGTATCTGCAATTAACACATCTATATTACGTGCTTTTGCAGCTTGGAATGCATCAAAAACAACCGATGCACTATCTGCACCCGTATGCTGTGCAATAACAGGAATGCTGTTACGTTCACCCCAAACCTGAAGTTGCTCAACAGCAGCCGCTCTAAACGTATCACCAGCAGCCAGCATAACCGACTTACCTTCGCTTTGAAATTGCTTAGCCATCTTACCAATAGTCGTTGTTTTACCAACGCCATTTACGCCCACCATTAAAATAACAAATGGCTTTTTATCTTTGGTAATTACTAAAGGCTGTTCAGCCGTTTTTAGCATCGCCGCCATTTCTTGTTTCATTAACTCATAAAGCGCATCACCATCTTTTAACTGCTTACGGTTTGCAGCATCAGTTAAGCTATCAATCAACTTCATGGTGGTATCAACGCCTAAATCGGCGGTGAGCAGCTGTGTTTCAAGATCTTCAAATAATTCGTCATCTATTTTTTTACCACTAAAAATAGATGCAAAACCAGAACCTATATTAATGCGAGTTTTTAACAAGCCCTTTTTAAGACGAGAGAAAAACCCTTCTTTTTTCGGCTTTTCTGCTTTTTTAGCTTCTTCAATTGCAAGTTCTTCAGCAATGCGTTCTTGCTCTAAACGCTCATTTTCTGCTTTTTCAGCAGTAATGCGCTCTTGCTCTAAACGCTCGTTTTCTGCTTTTTCCGCTGCAATACGCTCTTGCTCTAAACGTTCATTTTCTGCTTTTTCAGCCGCAATGCGTTCTTGATCTAAACGCTCGTTCTGAGCTTTTTCAGCAGTAATGCGTTCTTGCTCTAAGCGCTCGTTTTCTGCTTTTTCAGCTGCAATGCATTCTTGCTCTAAACGCTCGTTTTCTGCTTTTTCAGCCGCAATGCGCTCTTGCTCTAAACGCTCGCTTTCTGCTTTTTCAGCAGCAATGCGCTCTTGCTCTAAACGTTCATTTTCTGCTTTTTCAGCCGCAATACGTTCTTGTTCTAAACGTTCATTTTCAACTTTGTCAGCAGCAATACGTTCTTGCTCTAAACGCATTTGCGCTTCTTGTTCTGCTAAACGTTTTGCTTGATCTTGTCTTTGTGCTTCAGCATCTACTTGTTCTTTTGCTAATAACTCAGCATTCGCTTGCTCTATTGCAAGCTTTTCAGCCTTTACAGCTTCATCCTTTTTTTCAAGGCGTATTTGCTCTAGTCGCTCAGCCTCTATTTTTTCTGCAGCCAATCGCTCTTGCTCTAACAGCATCTGCGTTTCTTGATCGGCTAAACGTTGTGCATATTCTTGTCTTTGCGCTTCTGCATCAGCTTGTTGTTTTGCAAGTAATTCAGCATTGGCCTGCTCAATGGCAATCTTTTCTGCGTTTTCAGCACGCTCTTGCTCTAAACGTTTTGCTTCAATTTGTTCAGAAGCAATACGCTCCAGCTCTAAGCGCTCTGTTTCGGCCTCTGCTTTTAAAC
The DNA here is from genome assembly GCF_002836155.1 of Pseudoalteromonas sp. GutCa3. Lineage (NCBI taxonomy): Bacteria > Pseudomonadati > Pseudomonadota > Gammaproteobacteria > Alteromonadales > Pseudoalteromonadaceae > Pseudoalteromonas > Pseudoalteromonas sp. GutCa3. The sequence goes on from NZ_PJBK01000068.1 coordinate 23,256, forward strand.
GTTCAGCTTCAGCTTGCTCCTGTGCTAGCTTTTCTTGCTCTGAACGTTTAGCTTCAATTTTTTCAGCAGCAATACGCTCCTGCTCTAAGCGCTCTGTTTCGGCTTCTGCTTTTAAACGTTCAGCTTCAATTTGTTCAGCAGCAATACGCTCCTGCTCTAAGCGCTCTGCTTCGGCTTCTGCTTGTAAGCGTTCAGTTTCAGCCTGCTGTGCAAGTTTTTCTTGCTCTAGCTTCTGCGCTTCTTCTTGCGCTAATGCTTGTTGTTTATCAGCGGCTGCTTTTTGCTCTGCTTCTTTTTTATCTGACTTGCCAAAACCGAGCCACGACATGAATTTACTTTTTTTTGTCATACTTGCTAATAACCACTTATAAAAATCTGATAAACTAAAATTTGAAATAGCTTGGCAATGCCCAGCAATAGTTGCTAATAAATACAACCATTCAAAACGTAAGTGTTCAATAGTAACACTTTTAATACGGTTGAAAAATGAAGCTACACGTAATCACCCATAATATTATCTGAGCTAGATACCATATACCATTTTTTAGTGAGCTAAATGAGAAAAAAAACAACGCAAAATAAAGCTACTAACAAGCCCAGTGATGGCTTTATTAGAGTGATTAGTGGCCAATTTCGAGGCCGAAAACTCCCTGTTAAAAATGTAGAAGGCTTAAGACCTACTACCGATCGAATTAAAGAAACTGTATTTAATTGGCTAATGCAAGATACGCGTGACACAAATGTACTTGATTGTTTTGCAGGTTCTGGTGGGTTAGGATTTGAAGCGCTATCTCGATTTGCAAAAAACGCCACATTTATCGAGCTCGACTCGTCAGCTGCCAAGCAATTAGAACAAAACATTAGCACTTTAAAGCTCGACAACGCATACGTTAAACATACTAATTCACTCTCCTTTTTAGAGCAAAAAAACACAAACGAAGCGTTTAATCTTGTATTTGTTGACCCACCATTTCGTAAAGATTTAGCGCAAACAACCTGCGATTTATTAGAAAAAAACCAATGGTTAAGCGATGATGCATTAATTTATGTTGAAGTAGAAACAGAGTTAACCACCTTCAAGAACCCGAGCAACTGGTTGTTAATTAAAGAAAAAAAGGCAGGCCAAGTATTTTGCAAACTCTACCAGCGCCAAGCAAATTAATACTGTTTTACATGATGCGTTTCTGTTAATATTGTCCTTTACATGTGGTGTTGCTTCGGATTACAATACCGCACCATTTTTGAACCACTTGATCAATGTTTGATCAACTTGAGCAACGCTCATAATTTAGGTAGGTGAATTTTTAATGCCAGTAATTAAAGTAAGAGAGAACGAACCGTTTGACGTAGCACTTCGTCGCTTCAAGCGTTCATGTGAAAAAGCAGGAATCCTTTCAGAAGTTCGTCGTCGCGAGCACTATGAAAAACCAACAGCTGAGCGTAAGCGTAAAAAAGCTGCTGCAGTAAAACGTCACATGAAAAAACTTTCTCGTGATAACGCACGTCGCGTTAAATTATACTAATATATTAGGTCTTGTATAAATGAGCCTTTTAATAACGCTAAAAGATGCGCAAAAAGATGCGATGAGAGCTAAAGACAAATTACGTCTTAACCCTATTCGTATGGTACTTGCTGCAATCAAGCAACGTGAAATTGACGAGCGTATAGAACTAGACGACGCAGGTATTACCTCCGTTATAGTGAAGCTTGTTAAACAACGTCGTGACTCTTACACTCAGTACAAAGATGCTGGGCGTGATGATTTAGCTGATATTGAAGCCAATGAAATAGTGGCACTTGAAACTTTCTTACCTCAAAAATTGAGTGAAGACGAAATCATTGCTCTCATTGATGCGGCTATTGCTGATACTAACGCAGCAGGTATGCAAGACATGGGTAAAGTAATGGGTATAATCAAAAGCAAAGCCGAAGGTCGTGCCGATATGGGCAAAATCTCTGGTTTAATTAAGCAACGATTAACTGCCTAATACTCCCACATACATTAAAGTATGATTGAAGTGAACCGAGCCTTGCGCTCGGTTTCTTTGTTTTTAACTTTAATAAAAAGTACACCTACTAGGTTACTTTAAAATGAAATTTTTTATAGCTTCCCTATTTATTTTGTTATCATTTTGGTAAGTTAAAGCACGCTATACTTTGCATCAAGCTAGTATAAAAAAGTAAATTTCATATTCGTTATTCTTCTTATTATTTCAGGACTGTATTTTACTAATGGCTGGAAAGATCCCACGTAACTTTATAGACGATTTACTTGCCAGAACCGATATTGTCGACCTGATAGACTCAAAAGTAGGTCTAAAAAAAGCAGGTAAGGATTATCAAGCTTGTTGCCCATTCCATAACGAAAAATCGCCCTCATTTACCGTATCGCAAGACAAACAGTTCTATCATTGCTTTGGTTGTGGCGCTAATGGTAATGCTATTTCGTTTGTAATGGAGTATGAAAAGCTTGAGTTTGTAGATGCTATTGAAGAAATAGCAAGCATGCTTAACTTAGAAGTACCTCGAGAACAAGGCACAAACTCAGCACCAGAACGTACTGCTGCGCAAAAGCGCTCTGATTACGATTTAATGCTTCATACTGCGCGCTTTTATCAGCACCAATTAAAACACCACAGTAATTCTGCCGCCGTTATTGAATATGTAAAAGGCCGTGGTTTAAGTGGTGAAACAGTTAAAAAGTTTATGATTGGCTACGCCCCCAGCGAATGGGATGGATTATGTCTTCAGCTTGGCCGTAATAAAGAACAAAAAGAGCAATTAGTTGAATTAAAGCTAGCTTCAGAAAAAACACCAGGCAGACAATTTGATTTTTTCCGCGACCGATTAATGTTCCCTATTCGCGATAAACGCGGACGCGTTATTGCATTTGGTGGGCGTGTAATGCAAGCCGACCAAGGGCCAAAATATTTAAACTCGCCAGAGACCCGAATTTTTCATAAAGGCTTTGAGCTTTACGGACTTTATGAAGCAAAGCAAGCCCATAAAAAACTTGAGCATGTAATGGTTGTGGAAGGTTACATGGATGTTGTTGCCTTAGCCGAGCAAGGGATTGAATATGCCGTTGCATCACTAGGTACCGCAACAACAAGCGAGCACATGCATACGCTGTTTAGAACAACAGATAAAGTAATCTGTTGTTACGATGGCGACAGAGCTGGCCGTGATGCAGCTTGGAGGGCGCTTGAAAACGCACTTCCTTATTTAAATGATGGTAAAGCACTGCAATTTACTTTTTTACCCGATGGCGAAGACCCTGACTCTCTTGTACAAAAAGAAGGTAAGGAGCAATTCGAATTGCGCCTAAGCCAAGCAGATGACTTTACCAAAGTATTGTTTAATAAATTAAGCCAAGAAGTTGATTTAACACTCGACTCAGGAAAAGCTAAATTACTCAGTGCAGCACTTCCACTCATTGAAAAAATCCCAAGTGAATTTTATCAAGAAAACATTCTTGAACAGTTAGGGCGTTTAATCGGAAGAACACGTGAGCAATTAAATAACCGTTTAAAAACGCCAAAGCAACAGCATTCGATTGAACGTAAGTTTAAAATAACACCAATGCGTCAAGCGATTGGTATTTTAATTCAACATCCTAATTTGGCTAAAAATGTGCCATATTTGCCTGAACTCGCACAAATGAATATTGCTGGTATAGGGCTATTATTACGCTTACAAGAGCAAGCTTTAGAAAAAGAAAGCATTACCACAGCGCAACTACTCGAATTTTTTAGAGGAACTGAAGATTACGAGCCCTTAATCAAGCTTGCAACGTGGCAACACGACATAAATGAAGAGCGTTTAGAGACGGTTTTTAAAAATACTTTCAAGTTTATTGAAGATCAGTGTTTAAATTATCGACTCGAGACCCTATTAATAAAGGACAAGACTCAAGGCCTTAGTAGCGACGAAAGACTTGAGTGTCATTTGTTAATGACAGCGTTAAAAGCCACTAACAGCTAGTCAAAATTGATTTAAACTGTTATACTGTGCTATTCACTGCGTCACATTATTCTAGTTGGCTTTAATGCAAACTACATGATGGCGCCTGTTGTATCAACTTATCAGAGTGGAAGAAACAATCTCTATGGATCCAACTCCTCAGTCACAATTAAAACTTCTGATTCAAAAAGGTAAAGAGCAAGGCTACTTAACTTTTGCAGAAGTAAATGATCACCTTCCACAAGACATTATAGACTCAGATCAAGTAGAAGATATCATAAGCATGATTAATGATATGGGTATCAAGGTTAGCGAAAACGCGCCTGATGCTGATGAATTAATGATGCAAGAAACAACGACAGACGAAGACGCAGCTGAAGCTGCCGCTGCAGCCCTTGCGACTGTAGAAAAAGAAATCGGCCGTACAACGGATCCGGTTCGCATGTACATGCGTGAAATGGGTACTGTTGAACTTCTTACACGTGAAGGCGAAATTGTAATCGCTAAACGTATCGAAGAAGGCATTAACCAAGTACAGATTTCTGTTGCAGAGTACCCTGAAGCAATCACTTACCTGCTAGAGCAGTGGGATAAGTTTGAAGCTGAAGAAATGCGTTTAAGCGATATCATCGTTGGATTTATCGATCCTAATGAAGATACAGCGCCAATTTCAGCAACTAATATCGGTTCAGAATTAAGTGCTAAGCAACTTGATGACGATAAAGATGACAAAGATGATGCTGATAGCGATGACGAAGATGAAGAAGAAGTAGACACAGGGCCAGATCCTGAAGAAGCGCGCATTCATTTTGAAAATTTACGTGATTTATACAATAAAGCACGTGATACGTTTGAAGCTAAAGGTCGTTCGCATCCTGAATCACAAGCCGCCATTTTTGAAATTGGTGAGCTTTTCAGAACCTTTAAATTAATACCTAAACAGTTTGACCGCATGGTAAATAACATGCGTGAAATGATGGATCGTGTTCGCGTTCAAGAACGTCTAATCATGAAACAAGCTGTACAAATTGCTAAATTACCGAAGAAAACATTCGTTAAGCATTTTGCTAATAACGAAACTGACGCTTCATGGGTTGATTTAGAAATTTCAGGTAACGAAAAATACTCAGCTAAACTTGAAGAAGTTAAGCCAGAAATCATTCGTAGCATTAATAAACTATCTGTTATTGAACAAACAACAGGTTTAAGCATTGAGCGTATTAAAGACATTAACCGTCGAATGAGCATTGGTGAAGCGAAAGCACGCCGTGCGAAAAAAGAAATGGTTGAAGCTAACTTACGTCTTGTAATCTCAATTGCTAAAAAATATACAAACCGTGGCTTACAATTCTTGGATTTAATTCAGGAAGGTAACATTGGTCTGATGAAAGCAGTTGATAAGTTTGAATATCGCCGTGGTTATAAGTTCTCTACTTATGCTACGTGGTGGATACGTCAAGCAATCACTCGCTCTATTGCTGACCAAGCAAGAACAATCCGTATTCCAGTACATATGATTGAAACGATTAATAAACTTAACCGTATTTCTCGTCAAATGTTACAAGAAATGGGTCGTGAGCCAAATCCAGAAGAATTAGCAGAACGCATGATGATGCCTGAGGATAAAATCCGTAAGGTACTTAAGATTGCTAAAGAGCCAATTTCAATGGAAACACCAATCGGTGATGATGAAGATTCTCACTTAGGTGACTTTATCGAAGATACAACTATTGATTCGCCAATCGATTCGGCAACAATGGAGTCTCTTCGTGGCGCAACTAACGATGTACTTGCAGGCCTAACAGCCCGTGAAGCTAAAGTACTACGTATGCGTTTTGGTATTGATATGAATACCGACCACACCTTAGAAGAAGTAGGTAAACAGTTTGACGTAACACGTGAACGTATTCGTCAAATAGAAGCGAAAGCGCTGCGTAAATTACGCCACCCTTCTCGCTCAGATTTACTGAAAAGCTTTTTAGACGCTAAATAATTTAGCGCTACTATATAAACTAAAAAGGCCGCTATAGCGGCCTTTTTTCTATTTGAAGGAAATAATCATGGCTTGGATCCAAATTCGTATTAACGCCAATGCTGCAACAGCAGATGCAGTAAGTGACCTATTAATGGAAGCGGGTAGTGCTTCAGTAACCTTTATTGACGCAAAAGACACCCCTATTTACGAACCCAAAATTGGCACCGTTGTATTTTGGGCTGATACAACAGTAATTGGCTTGTTTGAAGCTAATCACGATATGAATGCAGTCGTTGCGTTATTGAAACGCCATGATGAACTAAAAGACAATTTAGTATACAAAATAGAGCAGCTTGAGGATAAAGACTGGGAACGTGAATGGATGGATAACTTTCACCCTATTCAATTTGGTGAAAGGCTATGGATTTGTCCAAGCTGGCGCGACATTCCAGATCCTGATGCAGTAAATGTACTGCTTGACCCTGGCCTTGCTTTTGGTACGGGCACACATGCAACAACGGCCTTATGTCTTAAGTGGTTAGAAAGCCAAGATCTAACAGGTAAAACGGTTGTTGATTTTGGTTGTGGCTCAGGCATTTTAGGTATTGCAGCTATAAAACTAGGCGCAGAGCGCATGATTGGGATTGATATTGATCCTCAAGCGCTTGAGGCAAGCTTAGATAATGCTAACCGTAATGGCGTTGCAGACAAACTTGAAGTATACCTTCCAGAAAACCAACCTGAGTTTACCGCCGACATAGTAGTGGCAAATATATTAGCCCAGCCACTTCGCGAATTGCACAGTGTAATTTTAGGTTTATTAAAGCCTGGTGGAAAAATTGCCATGTCGGGTATTTTAGAAGAACAAGCACAATCAGTTGCTGATATTTATGCACCGTTTATTGAACTAGATGATATTGCCGTTGAAGGTGATTGGACTCGAGTAAGTGGCACTAAAAAAGCGTAATAAACTGCACAACCAAATTTAGAGCATTAACTCAAAACCTGCATGTAAAGCCTGTATTTAACAGGCTTTACTATTTTTTTACATATTAAAAGTTTTCTGATTATTGTGTAAAAAATAAAACTTGTATAAATTTCAAACAAATCAACCTACTTGTCATGTGGTTATCAAATGTCAATACGAAAAGGGCAAAAAAAAGTTACTTTTGTTCAATTTATAGCCTTTGATTTTTGTGAAAAAAACCGTAAACTTAGCGCCCCTTGAAAAGAGGCCTATTGAATATAGTGCGTATCGGTAAATACCAACTTGAGAATAATGTAATTGTCGCGCCAATGGCTGGCATTACAGACAGACCATTTAGACAACTTTGCCGTCGTTTAGGCGCAGGGCTAGCTGTTTCTGAAATGCTATCGTCTAATCCTAAGGTTTGGAAAACGGAAAAGTCGATGAACCGTATGGATCACAGCGGTGAGTCGGGTATACGCGCTGTGCAAATTGCAGGAGCAGATCCTGAGCTTATGGCGCAGGCCGCACAATTCAATGTTGCTAACGGTGCACAGATCATAGATATCAATATGGGGTGCCCAGCAAAAAAAGTGAACAAGAAACTCGCAGGCTCTGCCTTATTACAGTTTCCTGAACTTGTGGAAGAGATTATTGATGCAGTCGTTAATGCTGTTGATATACCTGTGACACTTAAAATCCGTACAGGATGGGATCCGGATAACCGTAATGGTGTAGAGATTGCGAGAATAGCTGAACGTTATGGCATTGCATCACTTGCTGTACATGGGCGTACGCGCGCATGTATGTACAAAGGTGATGCTGAGTATGCCACGATTAGGGATATAAAACGTTCAGTGTCGATCCCTGTTGTTGCCAATGGTGATATTACATCACCAGAAAAAGCAAAACAGGTTTTAGACTATACGGGTGCAGATGCCATTATGATTGGCCGAGCCGCCCAAGGTCGCCCTTGGATATTTAGGGAGATAGACCACTATTTGCGAACTGGGGAACACTTACAGCCGCCTGCTATTGCAGAGGTGCGCAGTATTTTAATGGAGCATTTAACAAACCTCCATCTGTTTTACGGTGAGCCAATGGGAGCGCGAATTGCTCGCAAACATGTATCTTGGTATTTGCAAACCCATGACAGTGATGGTCAGTTTAGGCGAGTATTTAATGCGCTCGACAACCCACAAGCACAGGTCGTCGCATTAGAGCAATACTTTAAAACACTAGCAGCTAACTAAGAAAGAAAGAGACTTAATAATGTTCGAACAAAACGTGACTTCTCCATTTATCACTAACCCTCATGTTCAGTCACACGAGAAACCGCAGCCATTGCGTGATGCAGTAAAAAAAGCTGTTCACCACTATTTAAAGCAGCTTAACGGTCAAGATGTGCAAGACGTTTACGACCTTGTTCTTTCAGAGCTAGAAGCGCCATTACTTGAAGAAGTGATGACATATACACGTGGTAACCAAACTCGTGCAGCAATTTTACTAGGTATCAACCGTGGTACTTTACGTAAAAAGCTTAAAAAATACGGCATGAACTAATATGCTGGCTGTGATTTATCACAGCTAATTATTAAAAAAGCACCCTAGGGTGCTTTTTTTATGCCCGTAGTTTAATAGCCGAGTTGCAAAATGCTCACCCTCATCGGCGCTTTATAAGTCGTTTTTTGAGTTGTAATCAGTTAAAATGCCCGCTTCTAAGCTAGCTCATTAACTGAGGAAATCAAACTACAATGGATACTCATCGTCCCATTCGTCGCGCACTATTAAGTGTGTCTGATAAAACCGGTATTGTTGAATTTGCCCGCGCACTAGAAGCGCAAGGCGTTGATATATTATCAACTGGCGGCACATGTAAACTACTTGCTGATAACGGCATAAAAGTGACTGAAGTATCAGATCACACAGGCCACCCTGAAATCATGGATGGTCGCGTAAAAACTCTTCACCCAAAAATTCACGGCGGCATATTAGCCCGTCGCGGACAAGATGAAAGCGTAATGGCAGATAACAACATTTCTGCTATCGACATAGTTGTAGTTAACTTATACCCCTTTGCGAATACAGTCGCTCAAGAAAACTGCAGCCTTGAAGATGCTATTGAAAATATTGATATTGGCGGCCCTACAATGGTTCGTGCAGCCGCTAAAAACCACAAAGACGTAACAATCGTGGTAAACGCGAGTGACTACGACCGTGTTATTAGTGAAATGCAAAACAATAATGGCTCTACTACGTATAAAACACGTTTTGACTTAGCGATTGCTGCTTACGAGCACACTGCCGCATACGATGGCATGATTGCTAACTACTTCGGTAAAATGGTTCCTGATTACACCGAGGAAGCTGCTGTAGAGACTAAATTCCCACGTACTATCAATATGCAGTTCACTAAAAAGCAAGATATGCGTTACGGTGAAAACTCACATCAAGATGCTGCTTTTTATGTTGAAAGTGACATTGCTGAAGCATCAGTTGCAACAGCAACTCAATTGCAAGGTAAGGCCCTTTCGTTTAACAACATTGCAGATACCGATGCAGCACTTGAATGTGTTAAAGAATTTGACGTACCTGCGTGCGTAATTGTAAAACATGCTAACCCGTGTGGTGTTTCAATTGGGGACAATATTCTACAAGCATACGAGCGCGCTTTTAAAACAGACCCTACATCAGCATTTGGTGGCATTATTGCCTTTAACCGAGAGCTAGATGCAGCAACTGCACAAGCAATTGTTGATCGTCAGTTTGTTGAAGTAATTATCGCACCTAGTATTTCGAGCGACGCTGCAAAAATTGTTGAAGCTAAAAAGAACGTTCGTTTATTAGAATGTGGACAGTGGACAGGTAAAGCAGCTGGCCAAGATATTAAACGCGTTAACGGCGGTATTTTAGTTCAAGACCGCGATTTAGGCATGGTAACGCAAGGCGACTTAAAAGTTGTTTCTAAGCGCCAACCTACAGAGCAAGAACTTAAAGATTTACTATTTTGTTGGAAAGTAGCTAAGTTTGTTAAATCAAACGCAATTGTTTATGCCCGTGACGGTATGACCATTGGTGTAGGCGCAGGCCAAATGAGCCGCGTATACTCAGCTAAAATTGCAGGCATAAAAGCTGCCGACGAAAACCTTGAAGTTAAAGGTTCAGTTATGGCGTCTGATGCATTCTTCCCATTCCGTGATGGAATTGACGCAGCAGCAGCCGCTGGTATTACTGCGGTAATTCAGCCAGGTGGCTCAATGCGTGATGAAGAAGTGATTGCAGCTGCTGATGAAGCTGGCATGGCAATGGTACTTACTGGTATGCGCCATTTCCGCCACTAATCACACAAAGGGTTAAACGTTGGTTTAACCCTTTTTGTTTGCTATAAATTCACGTATTCTGATTATTCAATAACCTATTTAAAATTATAATGTGAAGGAACAAACAATGAAATTTGCGCTAAAATCGCTACTTGTAGCCACACTAACGATGACATCGACTATGGCGCTTAGCCATAACCACGAATCGAGCCTTGAGCATGCACTTCAATCAAGCGAACGTAGCACTAAAAACAGCGTTCGTGACGAATATCGTCACCCGGCTCAAACACTTGCATTTTTTGGCTTTAAACCAACTATGACAGTTGTTGAAATTGCGCCAGGCGGTGGTTGGTATAGTGAAATTTTAGCGCCAGCACTAAAAGAGCAAGGTACTTATTATGCCGCGCACTTTCCTGCTGATTCATCAGTTGGCTACTACCAACGCTCTCTTGCGGGCTTTAAACAAAAAGTAGCTGAAGATGAGCGCTTTAGTAGCGTTAAAATTACTGAGTTTGCACCTGTAACACATTTAGATATTGCGCCAGCCGGCAGTGCCGATATGGTTTTAACTTTCCGTAATGTGCATAACTGGTATATGGGCAAAGATAAAAGCGGTGCATTAAGTGCTTTTCAAGCTTTTTATAAAGCCCTTAAACCAGGTGGTACATTAGGTTTAGTTGAACACCGTTTAGCTGAAGAACGTGCTGACGAAGATCAAAAAACATCAGGTTATATGAAGCAGAGCTACGTAGTAGACCTTGCTAAACAAGCTGGGTTTGAATTGGTAGCAAGCAGTGAAATAAATGCAAATCCAAAAGATACAGCCGATCACCCTAAAGGTGTATGGACGCTACCACCAAGCTTAAGACTCGGCGAACAAGATGCTGACAAATATAAAGCCATTGGTGAAAGCGACCGCATGACGCTGAAATTTAAGAAACCGCTTTAAATAGGAATTTTCGCCATGAATGTTTTAGTCATTGGCAGCGGCGGCCGCGAACACGCACTTGCGTTTAAAGCCGCTCAAAACACCAAAGTAAATACTGTATTTGTAGCCCCTGGTAATGCAGGTACTGCACTTGAACCAAAACTTGAAAACGTAGCAATAAACGTTGACGACTTAGAGGGTTTACTTAGTTTTTCACAGCAAAACAATGTAGAGCTTACTATTGTAGGTCCAGAAATACCGTTAGTACTGGGTGTTGTTGATAAGTTTCGTGAACATAACATGGCTATTTTTGGCCCAACGGCAGGCGCAGCTCAGCTTGAAGGCTCTAAATCGTTTACTAAAGATTTTTTAGCGCGCCACAATATCCCATCAGGCGATTATCAAACGTTTGAACAAATTGACCCAGCCCTAGCTTATTTAAAAGAAAAAGGCGCGCCAATTGTTGTAAAAGCAGATGGTTTAGCTGCAGGTAAAGGCGTAATTGTAGCCATGACAGAAGCCGATGCCGAAGATGCTATTCGCGATATGCTTGCGGGTAATGCTTTTGGCGATGCGGGAAGTCGTGTTGTTATCGAAGAGTTTTTAGACGGTGAAGAAGCGTCTTTCATTGTAATGGTTGATGGCAAAAACGTATTACCATTTGCTACCAGTCAGGACCATAAACGCGCTTACAATGGCGATGCCGGTCCTAACACGGGTGGCATGGGTGCATACTCACCTGCGCCAGTTGTTACGGATGAAATCCACCAGCGTATTATGAACGAAGTGATCTACCCTACGGTAGAAGGCATGGCAAGCGAAGGCCATCCGTACACCGGCTTTTTATACGCAGGTTTGATGATTGACGAAACAGGTACCCCTAAAGTAATTGAGTACAACTGTCGCTTTGGCGACCCTGAAACTCAACCAATGATGCTACGTTTACAATCAGACCTAGTTGAATTGATTGAAGCTGCTAACCGTGTAGAACTTGATAAAACAACGATTAAGTTTGACCCACGCGCAGCCGTTGGTGTTGTACTTGCAGCTAAAGGTTACCCTGGTGATTACCCTAAAGGTGATGCAATTTCGGGGCTAAAAGTTGATTACCCTGCGGGTGAAAAAGTGTTTCATGCGGGTACTAAGAAAAGTGGCAATGACGTTGTAACCGCAGGCGGTCGCGTATTATGCGCAACAGCACTTGGTAACACCGTTACGCAAGCGCAGCAGCGCGCCTATGAGCTTGTTAAACAAATTAGCTGGGATGGTATGGAATATCGTACTGATATAGCTTACCGTGCTATTGCACGCGAGCAATAGCCTGTAATACCTATTCATTGGTATAACCAGTTAATTTAACTAAAAAAGCGCAGTTTCCCTGCGCTTTTTTAGTGCTACACTAATTAAAAGGTTTTTTAAAAGTACACAAACGTTGGAACTAAGAACTTTACGTTATCATGCAATTGCTGTTGCCATACTGATCTTTATATTTTTTATAATCAGTACATTGGCATCAAACCTTGTCGTGCCTACACGATATACAATTGATAAGACGGCTCCAATGTACCTCGATTACGCCTACTATATTGACGAAACTAAAACTAAAAAATTCGATACCATTATTAACCAACCTGAATTACTTACTCATCAACCATTTTCAGATGTTCCATGGAGTTTTAGCCAGCAAAACTATTGGTTGTTTCTTGATTTAGAAAATAAAAGCCTTAATAAGCAAAATGTTGTGGCACATTTTGACAACCCTATGGTCGATCACCTTACGGTTTATCGCCTCGACAAAAATAACAAACTAATTGAAACATACAAACTCGGCGATAAAGAAGAAGCCCTCTCTTTGTTTGAATACAGCGTACCGCATATTCGTTTTTTAGTAGAAAGAAAATCGTCACAGCGCCTAGTAATGAAAATAGACACAGTCGGCATAAGTAAAACACCTGTAAACTTATATCGTGATAAAGAGTTTATTGACTTAGTGCGCTCTCAAACTGGGATCTGGGGTATTTTTGTAGGCGTGCTATTGATGGCTGCGCTTTATAACTTGGTGCTTTATTTTGGCATAAAAGACCGTGTTTATTTAATTTATATTGGCTATATCATTAGTGCGTTAACCTTATTGGGTGCAGTGCTTGGTTTTGGATTTTATTTATGGCCAGTGCAATGGCAGTTATATATTCACGAAAAAGTCATATTTTTTAACTACGCAATATCATTTTTCACTCTCGCCTTTTGTACTATGTTTTTACGCTATCACAAGGACAATTGCTGGCGATACAAAATGAGCGTAAAACTGCTTTTGTTTATGTCAGTAATGGCTATAGCTAGTCTATTTATTCCTGAGTACATTGCAGCCCCGTTGTTTTTTTGTGTAATGGCACTTTTATACGTTGTTTGTATTATTTTAATTTATAACAAGCTACGTAGCGGCTTTAGGTGGGCTAAGTTTTATGTACTTTCGTGGATACCGCTGATATTTGGTGCGGTAATACAGCCTATGGAGCTCACCGGCTTTTTGGCTTATAGCTTTACCTCCCGCCATGCCTTTTTAATGGCTATTTTGTGCGAAGTTATTTTAATGGCAATGGCGTTAGCTGACCGAGTAAGGTATCAGCGCGAACGTGCGCTTTACCATGCCACGCACACACAACAAACAAAGTTACTTAATAGCTCCAAGCTAAAACAAGCATTTATGGCGCTACAAAGCCAAAACCGCTCAACAACTTTATGTTTAATAAAAATACGTCACTTTAATTCGCTCAATACAATTATTACCTCTTCTCAGGGCTACACACTTATAAAGCATGTAGCCAAAGAGCTTGAATTAGAACTCAGCCATGAACGCGAATTTACAAACCTCGAAACAGATTTAAACACCAGCCCACGCTTAGCCGATTTAAGCAGTGGCGTATTTGCCTGTATTTCTACTAAAACACAAAACCAAGAAATGCTAGAAGCACTACTGACTAAAATAATTAGCAGCCTACCAAAACAATATGAAATTAAAGGGCTAAACCTGCAGCTTAGTTACAGTATAGGTATTAGTAGTGCAGGTAAGAGTAACGACTTTGAATATTGGTTAAAGCGTGGTTATTTAGCGCTTAAAAAAGCAAAAGGTAGCGTTAATCAAGTTGGGTCATCGTCAAATGGTAATAATCTAATGATGGACGTTGCTCTAGCCGCTAAGCTGCAACAAGCCATCAAAACAAATCAACTGGCACTTTATTACCAACCTCAAATAAACTTATTAAGTAACCACGTAAGTGGTGCTGAAGCTTTATTACGTTGGCCCGACCCAACTTACAGCAACTTATCAATTGAAGAACTAATAATACTTGCTGAGCACACAGGCATTATTAACGAGCTAACACTGTGGGTAATAGAGCAAGCCTGTAAAGACATAGTCAAGCTAACAAAAAATGGCTATAACGAGCACACAATTAGCGTAAATTTAAGCGCTAAAAACTTAACTATAAATAACTTAGCCGAAAAAGTAGAAAATATTTTAATTAAATACCAAGTGCCGGCACAGTTACTTAAATTTGAACTAACCGAATCGGCCTTCGTAGATAGCCAGGATGCACTTATAAAGTTAGTTGATGAGCTAACCGCATTAGGTATTAAAGTAGTACTGGATGACTTTGGGACAGGCTATGCGTCACTTAGCTACTTAGTCAATTATCACTTTAGTGAACTTAAAATAGATAAGTCATTTGTTTTTGATTTACCTAATAACCCTACTCACCAGGTTATTGTACAAACAGCCATTGATATGGCGCATAACCTCAATTTATCAATAACAATTGAGGGGGTAGAAACCCAAGAAATCCATCACTTGCTCAAAGATATGAATGCTGATTGCGCCCAAGGTTATTTATACGCAAAAGCACTGCCTTACACCGACTATTTACACTTCTTAAAAAGCCAATATAGCTTAAAAATGTTAGACTCCTCTTTTTAACATCTTTAGGGGCCAAGTAAAGATGCAAGGCACACTGCGTAAATTAAAATCGAGCTTAACCGAACCAGTACAATATCACTTACCTGTAGGTGAACACCTAGTAGACTTAAATGCATTTATAGGTAAGGAGCTTACGCTTACCTTTAGTGGCACTATTTTATGTTCTAACTGCGGTAAAAAAACCAAAAAAAGCTATTCTCAAGGTCACTGTTTTGTATGCATGCGCAAGCTCGCTAGTTGCGATATGTGTATTATGAAACCAGAAACCTGCCACTACGATCAAGGTACTTGCCGAGAGCCACAGTGGGGCGAAGAAAACTGCATGATCCCGCACTATGTATATCTCGCTAACACCTCTGGGTTAAAAGTAGGTATTACCCGCCACACACAAATACCGACTCGTTGGGTTGATCAAGGCGCGACTCAAGCATTACCTATTTTTAAAGTGCAAACTCGCCTGCAATCAGGTTTAGTGGAAGTTGCATTGGCTGAATTTATTGCCGATAAAACTAATTGGCGCAATATGCTAAAAGGTCAAAACGAAGCAATTGACTTAAAAGCAGCTGCAGCCGACCTGATCCCACAAATTAGTGAAAAGCTAAACGAGCTCAGTGAATTATTTGGCGCAACAGCAATAGAACAACTTGATGAAGATGTGGTTGATTTAAACTTTCCAGTAACCGAATACCCAACAAAAATCAGCTCATTTAACTTTGATAAAGACCCTGTTGTAAGTGGTGTTTTACAAGGTATTAAAGGCCAATACTTAATTTTTGAAAAAGGCGTTATTAATATTCGTAAATTTACGTCTTATGAAGTAACCGTAGGCTAACGGGCTATGTTAAACAGCTACCCACAGTTATTGGTTATTTATAATGAGCTTGAGATAGCCCATAACCAACAAGAACAACAAGAGTGCTTACACAGCGTTATGCAAAGTGAACTAAGCGATGTGCGAGTACTTAATAAGCAAGGTGACTACCTTAATTTACAAGGCACTGCTTGCCCTGAATTGAATGGCGAGCAACTAGCACAGCTTGTTACAGCTTACTTATTAAATGAAGGACAATGCTGCCTTGGTAAAATCAAAACCCTAAGCACAGCGCAGGCGTTTGATTTATTAGGGCTATAAACACTCTCTTTATTTAGATATCAGTAAGCACTTTTATATGCGCTACAGCACTGCGACCTAAAGCTGATAGCGCATAGCCACCTTCTAAATACGAAATAACACCTTTGCAGCCGCCCTCTTTAGCAACACCACATAGTTGCTCGGTAAGCCAAATGTAGTCATCCTCTACAAATTTTAAGCTCGCCATATCATCTTCTAAGTGTGCATCAAACCCTGCGCTTATAAAAAGTAATTCAGGCTTAAATGCTTTTAATTTTGGTAACCATTGCCCAGTAAATACCTCTTTTAGGTCATCGCCATTGCTGGCAATTGGCAAAGGAGAATTAACTATATGGCTATTATTTTTAACCGCTGTATTTGGGTAAAACGGATACTGAAATAACGAACAAAGCAGTACGTTTTCGTCATCAATAAAAATGTCTTGCGTGCCATTCCCATGGTGTACATCAAAGTCAGCAATCGCAATCCGCTTAATCCCTTTGCTTTGAGCGTACTTAACGGCAATAGCTAAGTTATTAAACACACAAAACCCAGATGATGAATCTTTATTAGCATGATGCCCTGGCGGGCGTACTAAGCAAAAAGCAGCATCGAGTTTATCGGCAAGTATTTCATCAACAGCTAACAACCCGGCACCTACTGCCCGCTCAATCGCTTTAAACGAATCGGGGCACAACCACGTATCGCCATCTAAATTAGCGAGTCCTTCGGTTGGTAGTGTAGTTTCTACGTGTTTAACTAAAGCTTCATCGTGAGCAAGTAAATAATGTTCACGCTCGGCCTTAGGTGCCTGCAGGTGTGTTAAGCCAACATCTACACCGCTGGCTAATAACCTGTCGGTAATTGCATCTAAGCGCTCTGGGCACTCAGGATGGTCGTCTATCATTTTATGTTTACGGCAATGAGGGTGTGAAATAACTGCAGTACGCATAAAATGCTCCTAGCCAAAGTAAATTGAGTGTTTAATATAACAAAGCCACCTAATGGTGGCTTTGCGACTTTGGTGTATATCGACACTTTAAATATCGATACCTTGAATATCAATATTATTAGCTATTTTGCTTTTAAATGCAGGTTTCTAAAATCAAAACTAAAGTCGGTAACTTGTGTTGATACTGCACGCATTTTAGCGCTGTTTACACGGTTTTGTGAGCTCATTTCAAAACGAATAAACGCATCCGCCTCAAGTAGCTTTTCATCCCACTTAACTATAAATGTATTTCCAGTGTAATGCTCAAGTGTGCCCTTTAAGCGCTTAGTATGCGTAAAATCAATATGCAATTTACTATCAAGTTGTTCAATAATTACATCGCCATACCAATCATCGTGTAGTGTACCGGTGTAATTAATGTTTGGTAATTGTGGTTGGTAGTCAGCGGGGGCTTCTGGTTTTGCATTAGCGTACGCCTGTTGTTTACCTTCAAAATGACTTTTAGCTAAATCCTCTACCCAGTCTTTATCTTCGAGCTCAAGTGCATCTTCAAGTACTTCATGGGTTACTGCCGAAAGTGCACCAAAAGCTTGTTGATTAGATAAAATAACAATACCGAGTTTTTTCTCAGGCAATAAAGTAACTTGCGATACCATTCCTAAAATACCACCGCCATGACCTAGCTTTTTAAAGCCGTGGTAGTCTTCAATACTCCAACCTAACCCATAACCCCTAAACTGCTGATGATACGATTCAAACGCACTTTTAGACGCCATAGACGTAATATGAGGGTGCCACATTTGCGCTTGTTGCTTTTCGCTAAACAGCTGCTCGCCACTTGGCATTTTACCGCCCGCTAATTGCGTACGAAGCCATTGGCTCATGTCGCTTACACTTGAAGCAATGGCACCTGCGCCTCTAAAATCTTCTAAGTAATTCACAAAAAATGGATGAAGCGTGCCATCCATAGGAATATGACCTGTCGCCCAGTTTTTATTACTTTTTGGAATACGTGAAAATCCCGCGCGTGAGTTATCCATGTGCAGCGGCTGTAATATATTTTTTTCGATGTAATCGTTCCAGCTGATACCCGACACACGTGCAACCACCTCACCAGCGGTAACAAACATCAAGTTGTTATAAGCATACTTACTACGAAAACTGCTCGCTGGTTTTAAATACTGTAATCCCGCTAAAATTTCATCAACTGACTTATCGGTACTTGGCCAAATCATTAAATCGCCCTGCCCAAGCCCTAGCCCACTGCGGTGACTTAATAAATCACGAATACGCATTTCGCGTGTTACGTATGAGTCGTATAATCTAAACTCTGGTAAATGATCAATTACGCGGTCATCCCAGCTTAACTTCCCCTCATCAACCAACTTGGCAAGCGCTGCTGTTGTAAACGCTTTCGTGTTTGAAGCAATACCAAACAAGGTGTCTTTGTTTACTTTTTTGTTGGTATCGAGATTAGTTACACCAAAGCCTTTAGCAAATATTACTTTATCGTTTTCAACAATGGCGACTGCCATACCGGGTACGTCAAAACGCGCCATTGACGCTTTAATAACATCGTCAATTTTGTTGGTATCAATTTGTGCCCAGCTACTAAACGAAGTGCCTGCTAGTAGTGCAATTGCGGCAAGTTTGGTTAATTTCATATCAATCCTATTTTATTATTTTTGATGAACTGCAAATTCAATTGCTGCGCGCTCTTGATTGGTATCGCTTTTTTGTGCGCGATTTAATATCGCATCACTGTATTCTTTTGGTACGCCCGCTTCAAGTGATCCGCGATGAACGTGTTTTATGTACCAATCGTATGGGAGTACATCGCTGTCGTGGGTATTAGCTATATAACAATGTGCAGTTACAGTCTCACCCGTTAAAAGCGTTGGGGCTATATCTACGCAGTCGTAACCTATGCCCTCAATACCATCTAAAATAACTTTTTCATCTTCATTAAGCTCATAAATAACGCCGTAAACCAGCGCGCCTTCTTTATCGCTTGGGCAAATACTGCATTTGCCAGAGCCATCTTTAAATAGCATATCAAAAGTTAGCTCGTAACCTTTAAGTACAGCTGTTCCTACACGCTTTACATTAGGTAAGCGCGCTAACAAACGATTAGATGACATATTAGAGCCAAACGAAAAATTATATAACGGCATTTTATCTCCTGTACTTTTTAAATAAGTTAAATAACAACACGTACTGCAAGGGCAATTAAAATAACGCCAATTCCACGGTCAAACCAATAACCGCGTTGTTGGAAAAAACCCCTTACATTATTTCTAGAAAGTATTATTGAAAGCATTGAAAACCACGCCCAAGTAGCCAATGCCATGTACACACCGTAACCGACCTGTACGCTAGTCGGTGTTGTTGGGCTAATCACGAGTGTAAATAACGACATAAAAAATAACGTGGCTTTTGGGTTTAATGCATTTATGAAAAAGCCGCGCCTAAAAGCAAGCCAAACGGATTCTTCTTGGACGGTTTTGTTTTCAACATCTTTTGCAGCCTCGCCTTCATTACTTGCTGGAGGTTTTGCAGCTCTGAGTGCTTGTACGCCTAAATAAGCTAAATATGCACCGGCAAGATACTTAAGCGCCATAAATAAACTAGGCGATTGCGTTAAAATAAGCGCAACACCTAAAACGCAATAGGCAACGTGCAGTAAAATAGCAGCGCCAACACCGGCGCTTGTCCACAATGCATTGCGCCTTCCTTGTTGCACACTTTGCTTAAGTACTACGGCAAAGTCAGGCCCTGGGCTTGCTACTGCAAAAAAATGAGCAATAACAATCAGTAAAAATTCATCTAAGTATTCCACGCAGATCCTTGCTAGTTTGGCGAATAAGCTAATAACAGCGGGTTAGCCGAGTTATTTACCAATGCTTTAATTTCTTTTTGTGCTTTTTTAAACTGACCACGTAAATGCGGCTTTAAATGCTTTTTAGACACTTTATCGTTTTTAAAGTAGCTAATCAGGGCATGCATAAATACCGTATGTGTTTCACTTAACTTAGCTTCACGGTTAGCGTATGGATTATAACAAGAGCCACAACCGCCTTTAAACTGATACACCGTGTTGCTCATCATCACACCAAACCCTAAAAAACAGGCAAGTGCATCGGCAGCTTGTGGTAAATACTCCCTACCGCCTGGCGGTAGCACCCCAACGTGATGAATAAGTATGGTGGCCAGAGTACCCGCATAACTAGCCACTAAATCTTGTGGCTGATTAATCTGATTAGGATTAAAAGAGATACTGACCTTATGGCTTGGCGGCACAATTAGATGGCTGCCTTCGCCACGTATTTCATCACTAAATTCAAAGTGCGGAAAAACTTGCGGTTGTAACTGCTGAGGTGCGACTAATTGAATAGGCCATGCGTTCATACCCGCGTAATTAGTAACGCGGGTAAAAACATTACTCGCCATTTCCTCAATGCTCGATACCGAATCAGGGAAAAAAGTGGCCGTTGGCAGTATTATTTGAGTGTGCTTTGTAAAAAATTCAGCATCAAAGTTTTCTACAGCCCAAATAAATGTATCAATAAGCCATTGCTGCTCTTGATCTTCCAATAAAGGTGCCGATTTAAATAAAGCTAACATAAGGTGCTCTTATAAGTTTTAGTGCTAGTTTAGTTTTTTTGTGTAAGCGCCCAATCCCACGCTTGAGTATTGTATAGCGGCACTGTTGATAGTGCATGGTGGTGGCTACCACTGGATTCTTTAGTTGAATACGATAAGTACAATAAAGTACGATTCTCAGCATCGTAAATACGGCGCACTTTTAGTGATTTAAATAATATACTTTTAGATGATTTGAATATCACTTCACCTGATTTACTGCGGTCTATTTTTTGTAGCTGCTGCGCTGTAATAGGACCTGTTTGGCGACATGCTATAGACATATCAGACGGATCAGAAAAGTCCAAATTAGCCTCTATATGACTAATATGACAAGTAACGCCTTCAAGGATTGGATCTTGCTGCGAATTAACCACAACATCTTTAGTTGTAAATAATCCCAGACTTACCGATGCAACATCGTCAGAGCAAGCACTTAATGTAACAACTGCACCTGTAAGTAAAGCTAAACGTTTAAATTTTTGTGGTAATTTCATACTTATCCTCAATTAATATATAAGTAACTTAGCACCTACGTTACTAAGCGAAGGTTCACCTGTTTGTTTTTATACTAACATCAAAAATAAATACGACTAAATTAGTTTAAAGTAAAGATTTTAGATAGCTCAGGGTTTAGCGAACCCTGTTGTATTTGATACAATTAACTCTCGCTCATGCAGTAACTCATAATAGGAAACGCCTAAATGCCGCACATTATTATTGAACACTCAGAAGACCTCCCTGTTTTACCACAAGTACTGGTAGAAAAAATTCACACTACCGCTTTCGAAAGTAACTTATTTGAATTAGAAACCATCAAAACACGTGCCATTGCTTATCAGCAATATCAACTTGGCGCAGGAAAATCAGGGTTTATACATATCGCGGTACATATTTTAGCGGGACGCTCAATTGAGCAAAAACAAATGTTAAGCGAACTGCTACTTTCATGCTTAAAAACATACTGCAGAGCATCAGACAGTTTAAGCGTAAATATTTACGATATTGAGCATGAGATATACCGTAAAAATTAGTTAACTCTTGTAGTTTTGAGCAATAGAAGTAAACACTAGCAAGTAAAAAGCCCCAATAGGGGCTTTTTTTGTATTCTGAAATCAGATGCAGCTCATTATTATTTACAAGACAGAGCATGAATAGCGTCCGATCT
Organism: Pseudoalteromonas sp. GutCa3; assembly: GCF_002836155.1. Lineage (NCBI taxonomy): Bacteria > Pseudomonadati > Pseudomonadota > Gammaproteobacteria > Alteromonadales > Pseudoalteromonadaceae > Pseudoalteromonas > Pseudoalteromonas sp. GutCa3. Next base: position 45,256 of record NZ_PJBK01000068.1, read on the forward strand.
AACGCTGGAATTTAATAGTGCATTCGCACTCTTTCAAATTTAAGAAAGCTTAGCTTAATCTATGGATTAACTTTATTTAAATTATACTTATTATTAGGGGTAAATAAAGAATAATAAATTACACGATATTAAGTTCATGTAGCTTTAAATAATTTGAGTAGGTATTTTTTGGAAAGTTTGCAAAAGTGGTGGCCCCTCCCAGACTCGAACTGGGGACCTAACGATTATGAGTCGTGTGCTCTAACCAACTGAGCTAAGGGGCCAACTTTTATATAACTGCTAGGCAGTTAATTTTTGAAGCGTTCAGTCACAGAGCGACTAAAGCGGGTTGCAGTATAAAAACTTTTTAGGTGCTTGTCACTACCAAACACCTTTATTTTAACAATCAGTAAGCTAACTGCTTAAATAGTAATCTTTTAGGTGGGTATAAGCATAAAATGTAAGATATTTCCCATGATATTCTCTGCGTTAAATTATAAAAACCCTCCTCCCACATATAGTCTTTTATTTTTAACGCTCTACTTTTTAAGTAAAGCTAACATATATGTGTAGGCATACAAGGCTGTAAAAAATATGCTTGGGGCTACTGTAAGTGCCAAATTAGGTGTCTGATTAATTACATTCACCATAATCACTAAGCTCGATTGAATAGTAATCGGAATAATAGGCGCAAAAAGTACACCTGCTATTTTTTTGTTACCTAAATACGAGGCGCTAGAGTTAATTACATTATTGAAGCTTTGTCGTATTGCTACGTTTTGTGGTGTTTTAGAATGAAACATACAAATAATTGGAGTTACAAACGCAAGCGTTACATAACTAAACTTATACTTGTTGACGACCTTTTCTAAAATAAAAGTAAAAAACAGCGTTACAAATCCACTATACAAACCTTGTACTAATGCAGCTTGAAGCGTGACCGATTTAGCAATATCTGCCGAACTGTTTGCCCAGTAGGCCCAGCTAAAATAAAAAACGAATGACACAACGCCTGACAGTATAAGTCGAATATTCAATTAGCTACCTGAATATGCGTAAAAGCTTGGTGTAATGATAACACTAGAAGTGATGGTAATATTGTCACTAAATAATAGAGTAATTAATCGCGTATTGTAGATATATAAACAAACTAATGTTAAAGATTTCCTAACTGGCATCAATACAGAGTCAGAACACTGCAGTTAGTTAGAAAGCTTAATTGAAGTAAGCAATGGTTTGGCTGAGGGAATTTTGGGAGTGAGTTACAAGAAATAAATCACTTAGTTTGAGTAAATTAAAAATTAGATTTTGATAAAAAATATTTAATTTAAAAACTAATATTGTGAGCCGAACAGTACTGTGGCAATTGTATCATTAGGCCTCAGTAGTCGGCTTACACAATATATAATCTGTCATTATTTTTTCGCAATAATGTAGATTGCATGTATTAAACCTGGGAAATAACCTAGCAGTGTTAATAAAATATTTAACCAAAAATGCATACCTAAGCCAACTTGCAAAAACACACCTAATGGCGGTAATAAAACCGAAAGTATTATACGAATAATATCCATGACTAAACTCCATTTAAATTAAGCATTAAAAAGGCGTAAAGCCCAGTGTTAGTGGGCCTTAACTATACTGTATTATTCAGCAACAATAGCTAGTTTATCAACTACGTCACGAACATCTTCAGCATTTTTAGCAATTTTAACTGCTAGTTGTTTTTCAGCTTCAGACTCTACTGAACCGTTCAGAGTTACAATACCATTGTCGGTATCAACATCGATGTCTGTACCACCAACTTCTGAGTCAAACAGGAAGCGAGTTGTGATTACAGTGGTGATTTTAGCGTCCGTTAGGTCGTTATCATCATCGTCCATCATGTCATTGCTTTTATCTTTGGTATCCATGCTTTTAACAACAGTAAGGCTGTTATCAACATCAGATACACCATCTAGGCTAAGTACAAGTTCTTCTGCTAGCTCTTTATCAAGCTCGCTATTAACTTTACCTGTAAGTACTACTTTGCCATTTTTTACATCAGTGTTAATGTCAAAGTTGTTTAGATTAGTGTTCATAAGTAGAACTGTTTCTGCCTTACCATCAATCCAAGCATCTTTACTTTCGTTTTCCCAGCTGTTTGCTTGGGCACCCATAGCCGTAGTACCAAGAACTAGAGCTGCGATAATAGACTTGTTAAATGTTTTCATAATCTTTCTCCTTTTGATTAAAGACACTTTAACTAATGCGAGCTTTGGGCCAACTTTATTTATACTTATATTTCAATAGGTTGAGTTTATTTTGGAGTGAGGCATTATCTATAGTTGTGTAACTATTTACAGGCTACTCGGTAAAACTTTCTCAAATAGTGAAAATAGCTAGATAATTGCATTTTTGGTTAATCTATCGTTAATATAACAAAATAAAAAACATCATTATAAATTAACCTACTGATAATTAAGGTAATTATATTTGGTGCGTGCTTTGCATATAAACATCAAGAGCAGTATCAATAGTAAATATAATAAGGAATGCCCCATGTCTGTAAAAGTTGAAGACCGCCCAATAGAGCAAGTACGCGAACAAGTGATTGATCAATTAATTTATAATTACAGTCATGGGGTTATTTCTGTTGATGCATTTGAGAGACGACTCGATAGCGCGATGGATGCACCTAATAACGACGCTCTTTTAGCCTTAGTAGAAGACTTAACACTTAATACCGATCAGCAATATAAAGCAGAAAAACAATCGCAATTTAAACCACATTATAGTGCACAGCAAAACAGTGATGATGATTTTACATTACGCAGTATTTTAGGCTCTAACGAACGAAGCGGTCAGTGGGTCGTGCCAAAAAATATATATTTAAGTAACTTTATGGGATCGGTGGCACTTGATTTTACTGATGCCATTTTTGCGCATCAAAATGTAACTATTCACGTTAACTGTATCTTTGGTAGCGATGAGATTTACGTACCAGAGCATGTAAATGTAGTGTCTAAAATGTTTTGTATTTTAAGTAGTCTTGAAAATAAATCTGTGTCGCTTAACAAACGCCAAGGTCCTACTATTCATATTGAAGGAAAGGCAGTTATGGGATCGGTTGAAGTAAAAATAAAGCGCACAATTAAAGAAAAATTTATGAGCTTTGCAAATGAGCTAAAAACCCAGTTTGGCACGGGTAATAATAACCGCTCACTATAATTGAGTAGCAGCACTTTAGCGTGCTGCTTGGTATTTTATTATAAATCGTTATTTCGCTCGCTTGGTATGTCACTTAAATACTCTACAAATTCCACCTCAAACCCGGCGGGATCAATAAAGTAGACATTCTTTCTGAAAGGATTCTCGCTACCTTGCTTGCTTACTGTAAAACCCACTTTATTTAAGCGCATTACTACTGCGCTTAAATTATTAGTTACATAAGCAAAGTGTGCAAAACCAATTTGATGGCCCGATAAGTTTCTGTTTTCACCCTCACCATGATCGCTTATCGCAATGTAATGCATGTCATCTCCAAAGTGTACCCAGCGTCTTGGTTTTCCATGCCAATCGCCTCTGCCCTCACTTCTAATCGACCAATGTGGAAATACAGCGCGATAAAATTTAAGCATGCTATCTATATCACTCGCGACTAAGTTTACGTGCTCTAAATACATAATGTTGTCCTATCAATTAAGTTAGGATTACGATAAAACCTCAAGCTAACTTTAGGTAAAGTGTTATTTAAAATTAATTCAATTTAATTAACACACAAAGAAACATAATGACTTATTAATTGCTCATTATTATTTTTTTAAAATATAGACACTTTTCAATCTTGTATAAAAAACAAACATAAGTATTTGGGGTTTATTGTTTACTTTATGTCAAAAGTCGCTAAAATACGCCGGCTGAAATATATAAACGTTCTTTTACAACCCAAAGGTAATACCATGCATCCAATGTTAAACATTGCGGTTCGCGCTGCGCGCAACGCAGGCAAAATTTTACTTCGCGCAAGTGAAGATTTATCAAAAGTTGAAGTGCAACAAAAAGGCGCTAACGACTTAGTAACTAACATTGATAAAGAAGCCGAAGCCGTAATTCGTGACACTATTTTACAGTCTTACCCTACTCACTCTATTGTTGGTGAAGAATTAGGTGAGCATAAAGGCAAGGATGATGATTACCAATGGATTGTAGATCCTATCGATGGAACAACTAACTTCATCAAAGGTATCCCTCATTACGCGGTTTCTATCGCACTTAAAGTTAAAGGTCGTTTAGACCAAGCTGTTATTTATGATCCAATTCGTGGTGAGCTTTTCACTGCATCTCGCGGTCAAGGCACTCAGTTAAACAGCAAACGTCTACGTGTTAGCAAAACTACGGTTCTTGCAGGCACTGTACTTGCTACTGGTTTCCCTTTCAAAAACAAAAACCACATGGATGCATACACTGAAGCGTTTAAAGCATTATTTGTACACACTGCAGACATTCGCCGCGCAGGTTGTTCTGCTTTAGATATGGCATACGTTGCAGCTGGCCGTGTTGATGGATTTTTTGAAATTGGTTTAAAACCTTGGAACTCTGCTGCAGGCGAACTTATGGTTAAAGAAGCGGGCGGTATGGTTGTAGATTTCGCTGGTGGTAATAACTATAACCACAGCGGCAATATTATCTGTGGTTCACCAAAATTGACTCAAGCAATTATTCGTGAAATTCGTCCAGTATTAACTGAGTCGTTACTTCGCTAATTTGATGCTATTAATAGCATGCTAAAAAGGAGCTCAGGCTCCTTTTTTTGTGCCTAAAAATAAGGGTTATCGAGCTTAATCTCTATCGTTTTGCCTTTTGTATAAGGTAGTGTATTTAAATCCTTTGCGAAGTATTCATTAAATAATACGTCAAATTCACCATTTTTTTGCATTATCTCAAGCCCTTTTTTAATTGCCACTGCAAGCTCTGGCTTACTATTTGATACAAAATAATAAAACCCTGTTGGATAACTCATATATAAATTAGGTACTATCACTAAGTTACTTTGTTTATTTGCCGCTAGCTCTGAATTAACCTCGATAAATGAACGTGGGAAGTAATCAATACGCCCTGCACTTGTTAAGGCAAACATAGCCTGATAATTTGCAAACGGCCTTATATGCAGGCCATTAAACGCCATTATTTTTGTATCAGGCCAATCATGACCTTGCACCGCAGAAAGCCTACCTAACTGCTCTAAGCTAGTAATACCTTTAAATCTAGCAATGCTGTTCTTACTTGTTAATAGTGCCCTTTTACCTATGTAGCCTTTAAACAATGGGATTTTAATCGCAATAGCTAAAGACTCTCTTTCGGGGCTGCTCATACTCCAGTATAAATCTAAATTTTTTGTATCTAGTGCTATTAAAGTACGTTGTTGATGAGGATGAATTAAAACGGGGTTAATCTCTGCAGGGTATTGTGCGCTCACCAATGCTTTTTCTAATAGCTCGTTAAGGTAGTCGTCACGAGCATATTGCACACGCTGCTCCTGCGCTACATTTACGATATTTACGTCACTTGCTAAAGCGCTGCATATAAACAAACTTACTACGTTAACTAAATACTTTAATGGCAACATAATTATCACCTTAGTTATTATCGGTAGTTTTAACAGTTATTATTGATAGTTTAAATTATCGCGTTATTTAAGCTAAATAGCTTCGAGCGCCTAAATGTAAGATGACGATATTATGTAACTGTACTTATTAATAACCGCGCTATAAATACTTATTTTAAATACATAGTACGACGTTACACTCATGGCGTGCTCTACAAAGTTAGCACTGTTTATTCATACTTGCACAGTAAAGCTAAAACAATCGTGCGCATAAATATATTACAGGCAATAAAAAACCGCTCAATGAGCGGTTTTTTAAAGTAGTTACAAAACCATTACGGCATTGCGTCTAGGTCTGCACCTTCTTTTTCAATTACTTCTGGTATTAAGTCTTCTTTGCTTACGCCCATTGCTATAGCAACAGAACTCGCAACATAAATCGAAGAATAAGTACCAATAAACACACCAAACAGCAATGCAGTTGCAAAGCCATGAATGGTTTGTCCGCCCCATGCAAACAAAGCAATCAATACTAAAATAGTCGTGATTGAGGTTACAAGTGTACGGTTAAGTGTTTGCGTAAGTGAAATATCAATAATTTCTACAGTATCGTCAATGCGCACTTTACGGAAGTTTTCACGAATACGGTCAGATACAACAATCGTATCGTTAAGTGAATAACCTATTACCGCAAGAATTGCCGCTAGTATAGTTAAATCAAACTCTAAACCTAATATCGAAAATAAACCCACAGTAATAATAACATCGTGTAGTAGTGCACCTACCGCACCCACAGCAAAGCGCCATTCAAAACGAAATGCAACGTAGATTAAGATACAAATAAGTGCAGTTAACATGGCAAGGCCACCCTGCTCTTTTAAGTCTTCACCTACACTTGGGCCCACAAACTCAATTCGGCGCATTACTACGCTGTCATCAGCTTTTTTAAGCGCATCGATTACTTGGTTACCAATTACTTCAGCTTTAACATCACTACCGCGCGGTGCTAAACGAACTAAAATCTCTTGGCTTGAACCAAATAGTTGTACTGATGCATCAGCAAAACCATTATCAGCTAGCGCAGCACGTACTTTTTTAAGGTCTGCTGGCTGTGAAAAACCAACTTCTACCGCAGTACCGCCGGTAAAATCTAAACCAAAATTTAGACCTTTAACAAAAACTGATGCAAACGACGCTAAAATTAATAACGTCGAAAAACCCATAGCCACTTTACGAAGAGACATGAAACGAAGGGTTCTACTACCCAAACTTAAAATTTGCATGTCAGCTCCTTAAATCGAAAGTTTATCAATGCGTTTACCACCAACAAATAAGTTGATTACCGCACGGGTACCAACAATGGCTGTAAACATTGAAGTTAAAATACCAATCGCAAGTGTCACTGCAAAGCCCGCAATCGGACCTGTGCCTACTGCAAACAGTATAATGGCAGCGATTAACGTGGTGATGTTAGCATCAAATATAGTGCTAAATGCGCTATCGTAACCGAAATGAATCGCTTGTTGAGGGCTGCGGCCATCGGCCAGCTCTTCACGAATACGTTCAAAAATAAGTACGTTAGCATCAACTGCCATACCTACGGTTAATACAATACCTGCAATACCAGGTAGCGTAAGTGTCGCGCCTGGAATTAAAGACATAACACCAACAATCAGTACTAAGTTAGCCGCAAGCGCAAGGTTTGCAACCATACCAAAGCCTTTGTAGTACACAAGCATAAACACAAGTACAAACGCAAAACCAAGTGCAACCGCAGTCATACCCGCTTCAATATTTTCTTGACCTAAACTTGGACCTACAGTGCGCTCTTCAACAATTTGAATTGGTGCTACAAGCGCACCTGCACGAAGTAGCAAACTTAAGTTATGTGCTTCAGCTGGGTTATCGATACCTGTAATACGGAACGAGCGATCAAGACGTGCTTGAATTGTTGCTACGTTAATAACTTCTTCAACCTTAATAGGCGGAAGCGCTTTACCGTCTGCATCTTTTTTACCTGATGGCTTGTACTCAATAAATACCGTTGCCATACGCTTACCAATAGCACGCTTGGTAAAGGCATTCATTTTTGCCCCACCTTTGCTATCTAGCGTAATACTCACTTGCGGGCGTTGGTATTCATCAGCGCCAGATTGCGCGCCAGTTATATGGCTGCCTTCTAGAATAATACGCTTTTTAAGTACAACAGGGTAACCGTCGCGGCTCATGATCATTTCAGTACCCGCAGGGATACGACCTTGAGCAGCAGCGCTAATATCAGCGTTTTCGTCTACTTCACGAAATTCAAGTGTTGCTGTTGCGCCTAAAATTTCTTTAGCGCGTGCTGTGTCTTGAATACCAGGTAGTTGAACAATAATACGCTCAGCGCCTTGGCGTTGTACGTTAGGTTCTGCAACACCAATTTGGTTGATACGGTTACGAATAATCGTTTCATTTTGCTTGATAGCGTAGTCACGAATTTCTTTGAGTTTTTGCTCACTCATTGTCGCAAAAAATGCTTTATCGTTACTGCTGTCATCAATGTAGACATTTAGCGGGTAGCGAGTTTCTAAGAAGCTCTCTGCTGCATTTTTGTCTTCTTCAGTACGCATTTCTACACGCATACGATCGGAGCCTGCTACGCGGCGAACACTACGGTAACGTAGTTTTTCTTCGCGCAGGTCGCTACGAAAATCTTGTTCCATTTGCTCAAGCTGGTTATCAACCGCTGTTGCCATGTCGATTTCCATGGTGAAATGTACGCCACCACTTAAATCAAGACCTAGCTTCATAGGGTTACCACCAACCGCTTTTAACCAAGCTGGTTGAGCAGGTGCCATATTAATAGCAGAAATGTAATCGTCGCTCAGCGAATCACGCAGTAAATCATGCGCTTTAAGCTGTTCTTCAACATTTTTTAAACGAACTAAAATTTGCCCATCTTCAAGTATTGTCGATTTAGCGGTTACATTATTTTTTTCAAGGATTGCGTTTACTTTGTCTACAACACTGAGATCGACATCAGCGCCTTTAGCACCTGAAACTTGTATAGCCGGATCGCGACCATACAAGTTTGGAGAGGCATATAAAAGGCCAATGGCTACCACAGCTAAAACAAGTAAATACTTCCAAACTGGAAACTTGTTTAACACGGGGTCGTCCTTATTATTTTTATAGCGACTTCATTGTGCCTTTTGGCAATACTGCAGATACTGCAGATTTTTGTACTGTTACTTCTGCTTGCTCGTTTAAAGAGATAACGATGAAATCTTTCTCTTCAGAAATCTTCACAATTTTACCCACTAAACCGCCTTGGGTAAGTACTTCATCGCCTTTAGCCATCATACTCATTAAGCTTTTGTGCTCTTTAACGCGCTTAGCTTGCGGGCGGTAGATTAAAAAGTAAAAAACCAAACCGAAAATAGCTAACATTATTAGCATTTCCCAACCACCGCTTGCTGCAGGTTGACCAGCTGCTGCGTGTGCATTTGAAATAAATAAACTCATGATACTTCCTCTTTAATTTTAAAGTTTAATTTTTTATATCTACTAGCTCTGGCACGTCTTGGCCTCGGCGAGCATAAAAATCTTGTACAAATTCTTCTAATTTACCTTCGCTAATTGCATTACGTAAACCTTCCATAACACGTTGATAGTAACGTAAGTTATGAATTGTGTTTAGTCGCGCACCTAAAATTTCGTTACATTTATCAAGGTGATGCAAATAAGCTCGTGAATAGTTTCCACACGTATGGCAATCACACTCAGGATCAAGTGGCCCTGTGTCTGTTTTATGTACTGCGTTACGTATTTTAACTACACCCGTGGTAATGAATAAATGGCCGTTACGCGCATTACGTGTTGGCATAACACAGTCAAACATATCAATACCACGGCGAACAGACTCAACTAAATCCTCTGGCTTGCCTACACCCATAAGGTAGCGTGGTTTGTCTTCTGGCATTTTAAACGCACAATGATCAAGAATATTCATCATTTCGTTTTTAGGCTCGCCTACTGATAGACCACCTAATGCATAGCCATCAAAGCCAATTTCTTCTAAGCCTGCTTGCGATTGTGCACGTAATTCGGGGTACATACCACCTTGAATAATACCAAACAAAGCAGATGGATTGTCGCCATGCCCTTCTTTTGAGCGCTTAGCCCAACGAAGAGATAACTCCATAGAATCTTTAGCTTCTTTTTCAGTTGCTGGATATGGCGTACACTCGTCAAAAATCATAACGATGTCTGAGCCTAAGTCGCGCTGTACTTCCATCGACTTTTCAGGCGACATCATAATTTCATCACCATTTACTGGAGATTGAAATAACACGCCTTCTTCAGTGATTTTACGCATTGCGCCTAAGCTAAATACTTGAAAACCGCCTGAGTCAGTTAAAATTGGGAAATCCCAATTCATAAAGTCGTGTAAATCACCATGTTGCTTAATGATTTCAGTACCTGGACGAAGCATTAAATGAAAGGTATTACCTAAACATATTTGCGCACCAGTGGCTTTTACTTCATCTGGCGTCATACCTTTTACAGTACCGTAAGTACCAACAGGCATAAATGCAGGTGTTTCTATTACACCACGGTCAAAAATTAAGCGGCCGCGGCGCGCTTTTCCGTCAGTACAATCTAATTCAAATTTCATATCATCCTCAATGTCAGAAAAACAGTCCAACAAGCTATAATTTAACCGCTCGATTCTACCCTTTTTGCCTCATTAATACTATTAGCTGCGATAAATTCAGTTTTGCTTATTATGCTAAACAAAAACCCCAGCTTCGTTGCTGGGGTTTTTAGTATTTTTTACTGAGTATTAAATAATAAATGGTTACTTACGTGTTAAAAACATCGCATCACCGTAACTAAAAAATCGGTATTTTTGTTCAATTGCCGTATTGTATGCACCCATAATATTGTCTTGTCCGCTAAAAGCGCTGACTAGCATTATAAGCGTTGATTCTGGTAAGTGAAAATTAGTGACCATGGCGTCAACAACATTAAATTGATAACCCGGAAAAATAAATATATCGGTATCACCAAAATACGTATCTAACTTGCCGCCGTGAACTTTAGCTGCCGACTCTAATGAGCGTACTGATGTTGTGCCTACCGCAATTACACGCCCACCATTTGCTTTAGTTTGCGCAACAGCTGCAACTACATCATCGGGCACTTCTATGTACTCTGAGTGCATTACATGCTCATCAACACTATCAACTCGTACCGGCTGAAAAGTACCAGCGCCGACGTGTAGCGTAACAAAAGCCATGTTTACACCTTTATCTTTTAGTGCCGTCATTAACTTATCGTCAAAATGTAAGCCCGCTGTTGGCGCAGCAACTGCACCTGGCTTTTCTCCATAAACAGTTTGGTAACGCTCGCGATCAGCTTCGGTATCAGGTCGGTCAATATAAGGAGGCAGTGGCATATGACCAATATCATTAAGTATATCTAGCACATTTTGGCTATGATCAAACTCAAGCTCAAATAATGTATCGTGGCGTGCAACCATTATTGCTTTAGCTTTGCCTTCAAGAATAACTTCGTTACCAACCTTAAGCGACTTGCTCGCGCGTACGTGCGCAAGTACGCGATGTTCATCTAGCACTCGCTCTACAAGCACTTCAACTTTGCCGCCAGAGGCTTTTTGACCAAACATACGTGCAGGAATAACGCGTGTATTGTTAAAGACTAACAAATCGCCTTCGTTTACTAAATCAAGTATGTCGCTAAACACTTTATGTTCTAGAGTTCCGCTTGGGCCATCTAAAGTAAGTAAACGGCTGCTAGTTCTGTCCGCTTTAGGAAAACGAGCAATTAATTCATCAGGTAAGTCAAAGCTAAAGTCAGCCACGCGCATAATTAGTAATCCACATCATTTAAAATCGCGCCAAGTGTATATGTATCGGATATTAAGCTCAAGAAATCAGCCAAACTTATAATATCTTGTTTGCGTGTTTATCATTAAATTTTCTTGTTCTTATGGTTAAATGTCACTATTCTTGTTCGGCTGAATTATTATAAGTTACATTAGGGGTGTTCAACACGTGCCAAACCAGCTTAAATTGCTAATATTAAACGCAAGTAGTGCTGAACGCCGCGCGATTAAAGGCACTTTAGATAGCTTAAATGTATTTACCTTTATTGATGCGCAAGATAGCCAACAAGCTTTAAAGCTTTTAAAACAACACCCTGTTGATATTATAATAACGGGCATTAATGTTGGTAAAATTGACGGCTGGCGCTTTTCGAGGATGATCCGCTCAGGATTATTAAAAACACCAAAAAACACCCCAATTTTACTTATTCCGCCAATTTACTGTGAGCGTATTGCCGAAACAACAGCCAGAAGCTACGGAATAGATGCTGTACTGCCGTTTGAACATAAAGACATGCTTCCTCAAGTGCTTGCGAATGTTTTATCTACGCACTTAGAAAAAAGTAGCCGACTAAATTTATTGCTATTAGAGCCGCTTCAAAATACGGCCGACAAAATTAGTGAACAGTTAAAGTTAAACTTTGCTATTACTCACGTTACCTCAGCCAAAGCAGCACTAAACGCTTACAACCAACAGCAGTTTTCAATTGTGCTACTCGATGCCACTACATCAAGTGCAGAGAGCTCGAGTGTACTCGTTGAAGAAATCCTACAGCACAATTCTAAACAAGCTATTGTTACGATTATAGAAAGTGATGATGCTGATTACGCTGAGCAGCTTTTGCTGTCTGGTGTTACCGATTTTATTAGAGCCCCATACGACCCTTCATTTTTAAATAAAGTGTGTGACCACGCCGCACGACGTGAAGATTTTATGGTGAGTTATGCTGAGTTTGCTTACAAAGTAGAGCAGCTAAGCGTGAGCGAAGTGCGTTACAAAGAGTTATTTTCGGCTCATCAGCGTATTTTATTGCATTTGAATACGGTTGTTTTAGAGCTTGATCAGCAAGGGCATATTCGTTTTATTAACCCTGCATGGGAGGCATTGAGCGGTTTTGGTGTTAAATCATCACTACAAACCCCACTAAGCGCTTATTGTAATAACGAAGATAAAGGAAGACTAAATTATACTATTAATGACATTTTACATGGTGGCGAGCAACAACAACAAATAGAAGTAAAGCTCACCCATAAAAATGGCAATTTAATTTGGGTCGAATGCAGATTACAGCTAATCAAAAATAGTCGTAATAACGCGACTATAACCGCCACTATCGACAACATACACGAACGTAAACAAGCAGAGATTCAACTACGTCATTTAGCACACCATGACCCATTAACTGGTTTACATAACCGTTATTACTTTGATCAACAGCTTAATAAAATATGCCAAGATAAATACACGTATGATGGCATAGAGCATGCTGTTATTTATATTGACCTCGATCACTTTAAAATAATAAACGACAGCAAAGGTCACCACCAAGGTGACATAGTATTAAAAGAAGTCGCGCAATTATTTAAAGCAAATATTGGCGAAGACCATTTGGTGTGCCGAATAGGCGGCGATGAGTTTGCAGTCATACTTACCGATATGAATTTACTGGATGCACACCTTATTGCTGAAGGTGTGTGCAGCGCAATAGAAAAACATGCTTTTAAATCAGAAGATCAGATATACACAATTAGCTGCTCTATCGGTTTAACTCAAATTACGACACAAAACAATGATCCTAATGAATGTTTAAAACAAGCCGATATTGCTTTGTATATTGCCAAAAATTTAGGGCGTAACTTAGTACATTGCTACTCAAAAGAGGACGCTCAAAACAATACGCTTCAAACTGGGCTTGAATGGGGTCACGAAATTCGACAAGCACTGCAGCAAGATAATATTGAACTGCATTACCAACCTATTTGGGATTTTAAAGAGTGTAAAGTTGCTTATTTTGAAGCGCTCTTACGCTTAAAACTCAAAGGTGAACTTGTGTACCCAAATCAATTCATTCCCTCTTTAGAGATGCTTAACGACACATTTTTGATGGATCAATGCGTTATACGTAATGCCGTTGCTTGTGTGTCTAAGCACCCAGAGTTAAACCAAGTTGCTATTAATTTGTCAGCACAATCATTCTTAGATGAACGCTTATTGCCATTAATTGAATCAAACCTTGAAAAGTATAACGTGCCCCCTTCGCGGATAATTTTTGAAATAACTGAATCAGCAAGTATTAACAACTTAAAAGCGACTCGTAAAATGATTGAGAAGCTTAATAGCTTAGGCTGTCATTTTTCTATTGACGATTTTGGAACTGGCTTTAGTACATTTAACTATTTAAAGCAGCTTCCAGCACAACATGTAAAAATTGATGGCTCATTTGTAAGCGACATGCTTAATGACCCTATAGACTTAGCGTTAGTAAAAGCAATAAATGATATTAGTCGGTCTCTCGATAAGCGCTCTGTAGCTGAGTACGTTGAAAACGAAGAGATATTTTTTGCACTAAAAGAGATAGGTGTTGATTATGGACAAGGCTACTTTATTGCACGCCCAGTACCTGTTGAAAAAGTAAAAGATGAACTTGAAAAAATTTCAAAAAATAAAACGTTTTACCAACAACAAGCTAGCCCAAAATAAACAAAATTAAACAATTTGTTACTACCAATATTACCTTTCTTGCCTATACTTTCAGTATCAAATAAAAAATGTCGTGCCTTTTGATGTATTTCACTTTAAAAACATGACATTACCTTTTGGCGACGTAGTACTGATATTTATAGTGGGTTTCAAAGCTATTTAAGCTTTTAAGGAGAAAGGTATGACACAGCTAGTTATGTTATTACTGATTATACATTTTGCAATCGCGTATCAGTGTTATCGTTACGCAAATATTAAAGGCTACCCAGTTAAGGTTTTTACTGTATTAGGTTGCGTGCCTTACTTTAACTTGGTGGTATGGATTTATTTACTATTTTTACCCGAACTTGAGCCTTTTGAAAGCCATCTTCAAAATCAAAAGCAGCCTTTATAGGCTGCTTTCATTCATTTCCTATTCTTATTTAGAAAAATCTAAACTACATTGGCGCTTTAAAAATATCTCAAGCTGTTGACTAAATAACTTAAAGTCGCGGATCCGCCCCGTAGTTTTACGCCACAATATGCCAATATCTCTATATGCATCGCTTTGTGATGGTGTCGCCACCATATTTTTATTATCTAAAATTCCGGCGTTAATCGCCATTTGTGGTAAAAAAGTCACCCCGAGCTGATGCTCAACCATACTCAATAATGTATGCAAGCTTGCTGCTTCAAATGGGTTAATACAACTAGCACGGTTTAAATGACATGCACTAAGCGCATGGCCTGTCATACAGTGCTCACGCTCGAGTAAGAATACGCTAGCCTCTGGTAATAGATTAAAGTCGACTACGCCCTTTGCAGCGCTGTAGTCCTTATGGTGCACTAAACTAAACTGATCTTTTGCCAATACTTGTGTATGAAATTTATCGGTTTCGTATGGCAGTGCAAGTAGCGCTAAATCAATATGCCCATGCTCAAGTTTATCCAGTAGCTTATCACTCGTATCTTCTATTAATACCAACTCTAAATCACAAAAGGTTTCTTTACAAAAGTGATACAGAGGAGCCGCTATAAAGCTAGCAATTGTAGGTATAACACCCACTGTTAATTTACCACTCAGCGGTGTTAAAAAGCTTTTAGTGAGCTCTTTTAAACTAATTGTATCGTTAATTATTTTACGAGAGCGCTCAACAACTTCTTCACCAATACTGGTAAACATAAGGCTGCGATTTTCGCGTTCAATAAGCTGGCAACCCAACGTTTCTTCAAGATTTTGAATAGCACTGCTTAAAGTAGATTGTCCTATAAAACAGGCACTGGCAGCTCTGCCAAAGTGCTGATGTTGATGAACAGCTAATAAATACTGTAGCTGTTTGATACTTGGAAGATTGGTCATTTTTTCTTTCCACAAATAAAAAGACCCCAACACCTAGGGCATTGAGATCTTTTCAAGCTAAAAGTCTTTGAGTACTTTTTTGTTAAACCCCAAATGCGGTTCTTAGTACGTAGAAAATAACAATAGCAAGGGCAGCGCCAACTGGCAATGTAATTACCCAAGAAACTACAATGTTTCTGATAACACCCATGTTAAGTGCACCAATTCCACGTGCCATACCTACACCTAATACCGCACCCACTAAGGTTTGAGTAGTAGAGATTGGCATACCAGTACCTGATGCAATAACAACGGTAGAAGCAGCGGCTAGTTCAGCAGCAAAACCACGGCTAGGCGTTAAATGTGTAATGCCTTCACCAATCGTTTTAATTACTTTTTTGCCCAAAATAGCAAGACCCGCAACAATACCAAAACCACCTAGAGGTAGAATCCACCAAGCAATAGCCGCTTTTTTAGCAATTTCACCATTGTTTTCAACAATGTTTACAACAGCAGCTAGTGGACCGATTGCATTAGCAACATCGTTAGAACCATGTGCAAAGGCCATACAACATGCTGTTAATACCATAAGAACAGCAAACACTTTTTCAACATTGTTGAATTGCATTTGTTTATCTGCTTTTGGATCGATATTTAAACGAGAAATAGCAATTTTACCAATTATAGCAACGACAACTGCTACAGCTATTGCTAAGGCGTACCCTTCGGCTGCACCTAAATCAACACCAACATGCTTTAAGCCTTTTTTAATTGTAACCAAGGCCATTATAAAACCTGCTAAACCCATATAAAGTGGCACATAGCGTTTAGCATTTTTTAGTGGTGCATCTGTATTAAAAATAAGTTTTTGTGCACTCATAAATATTAAGTATGCAATAAAGCCTGATATGGCGGGCGTTATAATCCAACTACCAACAATACCACCTACTTTATCCCATTGAATCGCCTCAGTACCAACAGCAACTAACGCAAAACCAATGATTGCACCAATGATTGAGTGAGTCGTTGATACTGGCCAACCCAAGAACGAGGCCATTAATAACCAAGCACCCGCTGCAAATAAAGATGAAATCATACCCAGAACCATAAGTTCAGGAATGTCTGCAAATGGTGCGGCATCGATAATTCCTTTACGAATTGTTGATGTAACCTCACCACCTGCTAAGTAAGCGCCTGCAAATTCAAAAATCATCGCTATAAAAATAGCTTGTTTGATTGTTAGCGCTTTTGAACCTACAGATGTGCCCATGGCGTTCGCTACGTCGTTCGCGCCAATACCATAAGCCATAAAAAAGCCGACTGCTGCGGCAATTAAAATTAATACCGTGCCGTAAGATGCAATGATATCCATTGTAAAACCTTAATCTTTCGTGTTTGAACTGATTTTAAATTAACGAGCTAACATCAGCTCAAGACGTGATCCTACGCGCTCTGCAATATCTGCAAGCTCGCCAACCCACTCAATGATTTTGTATAAAAACATCACATCAATTGGATTTAACTCACCCTCTACATCACGTAGCTGGCGGCGTACTTTTATCTGCATTTCGTCCGTGTCTTGTTCTATGGCATCCAATTCAACTAACATTTTTTCTACTAAGGTGACTTCTCGACCTTTAAAACCCGTTTCTAGCAATTCTTCTAATTCGTTAATTGCTTTAGATGCTTGTTTAGTCGCATCTACACAACGGGTTAAGTAAGCTAAGAAATCAGCTTGCATAACTTTTGGAATGGTCATTTCACGACCAATCACTCGCCCTGCAATATCTTTTGCTTTATTGGCAATTTTATCTTGTTGAGTTACTAGTTCGAGAAGATCTGTACGCTCTACCGGCATGAATAAACCACGCGGTAATTGTAAACGTATATCTCTTTTCATATCATCAGCTTCACGTTCTAAATTGCGAATAGTGATGCGAAGCTCTTCTGCTTGTACCCACTCTTCTTTAAATACGTGATTAAAAAAAGGTATCAAAGCTTTACTTGCTTGATGAACCTTCTTGATGTGTTCTTCCATTGGTTTGATAGGAGATTTTGCAAATACTCCTAAAAACGCGTTTGTAGGCATAACTGACCCTTTAATCAAATTGATATGCTTTGCAGCATGAATTTTACAGTATTAACCAAGATTGTGAACGCTTTTTATTACTTCACTAAAGCTTGCAATACACAAAGCGGCACTAAGCCGCTTTAATAGAAATACATGATGGATAAAAAATCATAGTGATTTTTCTATATCTTCTTGAGATGTATGGCGAATATCTTTGCCATTAACAAAATAAATAATGTATTCAGCAATGTTCTGACAGCGATCACCAATACGCTCTAATGAGCGAACAGACCAAACTAAGTCCATGATTTTAGGGATTGAGCGTGGATCTTCCATCATGTAAGTCATTATTTGACGTGTGATGGCTTCATATTCGCGGTCAACTTTTGCATCTTCTTTATGTACTTGAAATGCACGTTGCACATCCATACGCGCAAATGCATCTAGTACGTCGTGTAGCATTTTTAAAACCTGGCGGCCCATATTTTCAATATTTACTAATAAATCTTGCTGATCTTTGGTAAATGAGTCTAGTGCAACTTTAGCAATTCGCTCAGCTTCATCGCCAATACGCTCTAAATCAGCGATTGTTTTAGCAATTGCAATCACTAAACGCAGGTCACTTGCTGCAGGCTGACGACGAGCAATAATACGCGTACACTCTTCATCAATGCTTACTTCCATTGCATTCACTTTATAATCGTTCTGACGTACCTTTTGAGCAAGCTCTGCATCGTTACGACTCACCGCATCAAGCGCACTGTTTAACTGCTGCTCAACTAAGCCACCCATACTTAATACATGATTACGTACATTTTCTAGTTCTTGGTTAAAACGCCCAGAAATATGTTTATTAATATTATGTTCCATAGTTACCTTCTCTCTTAATCTTGCACAACACGCTACAACGGGCTAATTAACCGTAACGACCGGTAATATAATCTTCGGTCTTTTTCTTCGTTGGTGTAGTAAATAAGGTATTTGTGTCTGAGTACTCAATCAATTCGCCCATATACATAAAGGCTGTTTGATCAGATACACGTGCTGCTTGTTGCATGTTATGTGTAACAATAACAACGGTAAATTGGTTTTTTAAATCGTTTATTAGCTCTTCGATTACCAAAGTAGAAATAGGGTCAAGTGCTGATGTAGGTTCATCTAATAAAAGAACTTCTGGCTCAATTGCAATTGAGCGAGCAATAACTAAACGCTGTTGCTGACCACCCGATAAGCCAAACGCGCTGTCGTGTAATCTATCTTTTACTTCATCCCATAAAGCAGCACCACGAAGTGATTGCTCTACCACTTCATCTAACTTACGCTTCTCTTTAATGCCTTGTAAGCGTAGGCCATAAACCACATTTTCATAAATTGATTTAGGAAATGGGTTAGGACGCTGAAACACCATACCTACATTACGACGAAGTGCTGCTACATCTACGCTCTTATCGTAAATATTTTGACCGTGAAGTAATATTTCACCTTCAATACGACAAATATCTACCAAATCGTTCATGCGGTTAATACAACGTAATAACGTTGATTTACCACAGCCCGATGGTCCTATAAACGCAGTTACTTGGCCTTTTGGAATGTTCATATTTACTTTATTAAGCGCTTGCTTATCACCGTAGTAAAGATCGAGATCTTTAATCTCTAGCGCTTTTTGGTCATCCGTTAAATTTTCTAGGTCTAACTTCTGGCCTATATTAGCTTGGTTTACTTTTGGAGCGACTGTAATCATTTTTGTTACCTATAAAATCTTTACTAATTAGTGTTCAAGCGATCTGAATTTTTCACGTAAATGGTTACGTATACCAATGGCCGTTATGTTTAGGGTAATAATCACCGACACCAATAAAAAGGCCGTTGCGTATACCAGCGGGCGTGCCGCTTCAACATTAGGGCTTTGGAAGCCAACATCGTATATATGAAAGCCTAAGTGCATGAACTTTCTATCTAAGTGAAAATACGGGAAGTTGCCATCAAGTGGTAATGTAGGAGCCATTTTTACAACGCCTACTAGCATTAACGGTGCAACTTCACCTGCAGCACGCGCAACTGCCAGTATTAAACCTGTCATAATTGCAGGGCTTGCCATTGGAATAATGATGCGCCATAACGTTTCAACTTTTGTTGCGCCAAGCGCTAGTGAACCATCGCGTACGGTACTTGGAATACGAGATAAACCTTCTTCAGTCGATACAATAACAACTGGCAGCGTTAGTATAGCGAGCGTTAATGCCGACCACATTACACCTGGCGTACCAAATACTGGCGTTGGCGACGATTCTGGATAAAATAATTGGTCTAAGCTACCACCTAACATGTATACAAAAAAGCCGAGGCCAAATACACCGTATACAATTGAAGGAACACCGGCCAAGTTAATCACTGCGATACGAATCATTTTAGTGATTGCATTTTTTGCGGCGTACTCGTGTAAGTAAATTGCAGCAACAACGCCAAACGGCGTCACAATTACAGCCATCAGCATAACCATAAATACAGTACCAAATATAGCAGGGAAAACACCGCCTTCTGTATTTGCTTCACGTGGATCATCGGATACAAACTTACCTAGTTGCACAAAGTAGTGGCCTAGCTTTGCAAAAAAGCCCATATCGTTTGGAAACCAAACATCAAGTACTTGATACATTGGTATCGTAACAACTTCACCGCGCATATCTTTTACAGTTACGTGGTCACGTTTAGCTTGTTTGCGTAGTGCAAATAAATCTTTTTCAAGTACACCATACTGTGCACGTAATTCAGCACGTGCTTGAGCAAGCTCAGCAACACGTTCATCAGTGAGAGCGTTATCAAGTAAGTAGCCTTTTTCTTTTAAACGTAAGCGTTCAAGTGCGTAGTTAATATGCCCAATGTCGCCATTTTGCAAATCAAGTGCTTCGTCGTTCAAATCAACCGCACGCTCAACAAGCTCATGTAGTGCTTCTATTTTGTCGCCATTAACCGGTTGACCGTCTTTAATAACGTTTTGCACATAACCATAAAAGTTACCGTTTTTACTACGCTCAAATACTGCAAGCGCCGCTGGTGCTGTTTTATTTGTTATGTCGGTTTCTAATATCCAACGAAAATCTAAATCTACATATTCGCGGTTACCTGTTTTAATAAGTAAGCGCTCTATTTCTTCTTTTTCAAACCCGCTAACATCAATACCTGTCGCGGCTAAACGTGTTTTTGGTACTAATTCACGGTCGTAAACTTCGCCAATAACGGTTTGCTTTGCAATCGACCCTTCAAGTTCAAACTGTACAACTTCTGAAGGCCAGAAAAAGCTTAACCCTTTCCAGGCTATCATTGCTAATAAGCCTAAAACTGAAATCAAACTGATGCTCACTGCACCACCGGTCATCCAAATCCAAGGAGAACCAGACTTAAACCACTGCTTTACCATGTCATGTCTCTCCGCTTACATTGAGCTGTATTTTTCACGCAGTTGCTGGCGAACAAACTCAGCGACTGTGTTAAAAATGAATGTGAATATGAATAATACAAAGGCTGCTAAGAATAATATTCTATAGTGCGAACTACCTACTTCTGACTCTGGCATTTCAACTGCAATATTTGCTGCAAGCGTACGCATACCTTGGAAAATGCTCCAATCCATAATCGGTGTATTACCGGTTGCCATAAGTACAATCATGGTTTCACCAACTGCTCGGCCAAGTCCCATCATTACCGCAGAGAAAATACCTGGGCTTGCTGTTAGTAATACAACACGTATTAGTGTTTGCCACTGCGTTGCACCTAATGCTAATGAGCCATTTGATAAATGCTTTGGAACACTAAATACCGCATCTTCTGCAATTGAGAATATAGTAGGAATAACCGCAAAACCCATCGCAATACCTACAACAAGCGAGTTACGTTGATCGAATGTCATACCTAGCTCATTTGTTAAGTACTGACGTACATTGCCGTCAAACATCCAAAGTTCAACAAATTCGCTCATAGCAAACGAAAACCAACCAATAAGTAAGACGACCGGAATAAGGATAATTGAATGAGAACCTTCAGGAATTCTATGGCGAATTTTTGTTGGCAATTTAGTCCAAGCTAAACCCGTCGCTAACATACCTAGCGGTAATAGTACGAGTAACCCAACAATCGCAGGTAAGTGTTCTTCTATTAACGGTGCTAACCAAAGACCCGCTAAAAAACCTAAAATAACGGTTGGTAATGCTTCCATTATTTCAACGGTAGGCTTAACCACTTTACGTAATTTGCTCGACATAAAGTATGCCGTGTAAATAGCCGCCGAAAGCGCGATTGGTACGGCAAACAACATCGCATAAAGTGCTGCTTTTAATGTACCGAACGAAATTGGCACAAGTGAAAACTTAGATTCAAAGTCGTCACTGGCTGATGTTGACTGCCAAATATAACCTGGCTCTGGGTAACCTTCGTACCACACTTCTTGCCAAAGTGCTGACCAAGTAACTTCTGGGTGCTCGTTATGAATGTCTAATACTGTTAGCTTATTATCCGCTAAAATTAACGCAGCATTTGAACGTGGTGCAATTGCAAAGTTCTCTATTGCGCCTTCACTTACTTTCCCCTGCCATAATTTTGCTTCACTCGTTGTGTAATAAACACCTAGCTCACCATTATTGCCAGTAGTAAAAAAAGTACGACGGTAAAACTCAGTAAATATATTTAATTTACTTTGCTTAGTTGTTTCAAATGAGCGAATTTTTTGATATTCACGGCCTGTGTCAGTGTTTACTTCAAACCACTGCGAAATCTCGCCGTTATCATTAGCAAGCATGAGTGAGTTTGCGCCCGCTAGCAGTTGTGCAGATACAATATTTGCATTTTCTTCGTTAGCCGAAAGCAACTGAATTTGCTCCACATCACTTGGGTCGCGAGTATCGTATACGTACACTTGATTAGCAGAACGTACAAAAGTACGTGTTGTATCTGGCGACATTAATAACTCGTCTACACGTCCATCAACATCAAGTTCTGTGCGCTCAACAACCCACTCTACTTCACCGGTAAACATATTCTCTTCAGCAATAAAGCTGCTAAATAATACACGCTTATCTTCTGTAAGAGCTACAACCGCTGTTTTGTCTTCATAGTGACTAAATGCAAAGCGTTTAATAGCTGCACCTTGTTCATCTACTTCTAAAGCCATTTCCCCTAAAGGAAAACCTAAGCGAGGTGTTAATTTACGCTCGTTGTTTGGAAAGGTAACTAAAAATTTAGGTGCAACAACCATTACGGTGCCATCTTCTAAACCAAACGCATAATGCCCTTGAAAAGGCGCGCTTGTTGCAAAGCTTGTTGCATCACTTGGTAAATCTGCATTAAGTGTTTTGAGTTTTTTACCAAAACTACCTGACTCAACACTGTAAAAATCAACCTGACCTTGCTGACTTAGTAAATAAGCAACTTCAGTTTGCTCTTCTACACCTAAGCCTACTATTTGCTGTGAATTACCAACATGAAAGCTATCGCGTTTTTCTACTTTTGCTGATTCAAAAATTGGCTGTACTACATAAAGAAGGTAAAAGAATATTAATAGCAGTGCTACCAATACCATTATCCCACCAGCGGTTATGCCAAACTTGGCAAACCGATCTTTAAATAGACGGCTTCGATCCGTATTAAAAGTCGGCTTATTCGGATTTGAAGTCATCAAAACACCCTTAAATCTTAACGTTGCATAAATTATATTTCATCAAGATGACAGTAATGTTACAGCAGTAATAATAAGCACTCTAAAACAGCTTTAAATAAAACTAACGAGGGAAAAGTCTAAATTAGCTTCAAATAGGTGATTTATAAGTGAACTAAATTATAAAATAATTGGACAAAGTATTTATCGAGGTCAATACTAAAAGAGTACTTAGTAAATAATAATGACTATTAATACTGCGTATAGTCAACACAACTATATCCATTTTTTTAATTTATAATCAAAGATTTATAAAAAAGTGCAACAACACACAATTTAAATTAGACAACATACTTAATGCCTATGCATTTACTTTCTTTGGGCTTAAAAAGAGAATTATTTATGAAGCAGTTGGTTATAACTATTTTAGGGAAAGATCGCCCTGGTTTAGTAGAGAGCATCTCATCAGTCGTATTACAAAATCATGGCAACTGGCTTAGTAGTAACTTAAGCCATTTATTAGGTCATTTTGCAGGTATTATTCAACTTGAAGTTGCTGAGGAGCATTTTCAATCATTACAAAGTGCTTTAAATAAGTTACCTAAGTTAGACGTTCGTATTGAAACCGGAAACACAGAGATTGAACCATCAACACTAGAGCAAATTAATCTAGTTATAACAGGTAACGACCGTCCTGGTATTGTTCAAGAACTGGCAAGTGTAATACGTCATAAAGGCGCTAATATTACTCACTTAAATTCAAGACAACAAAGTGCACCTAATTGGGGAGTGCCTATTTTTAGCGCTGTTGCTACCGTTACTTTGCCAAATGGTATGGATAAAGACGAAGTTATTGAAGCATTGGAATCAATTACAAGTGATTTAATTGTAGATACGGAAGAAGTTTAACCTCCATTTATGCGTGCCATACAACTGACACGCATACCATTTTAGTCCATCAAAATGCTCTGCAGATTATTTAACGCAGACATAAAATAAGCCGATGCAAGCATCAGCTATTTTAAATAATCACCTTAAAGCTAATAAGAGCGAGATAAACTCAGTAATCCCGCTCTTTTATAAAGCTACATATCCATATGACGATTAGTACTTTGCATCATTTGCTTTATACCTTGCCTTTCAAGCTCTAGTATTTGTTGAAGCTTTTCTTGCCCACTTTCGGTTTCGGCGCGTTCAAGTAAGTATTCATATAACTCAATCACTTTTTGATGTTGCTGTGCTAAATAGCCTTGGATGACTTCTTCATCGAATTGCTGATCTTTACTAATGTCTTCAAAAGTAATTAGCTCAGGATTTTTAGCAAAGTATTCATAACTGTACGTATCGAGCGTATTTATTTCAGTTATCGCTTTAAACCCGACTAAATCTTCGGCGAGTTTTTTTTCGTAATTTAGGTAGTAGTCCACCAGCATTGCATTATGTTCATCGAGTAAATCCTTTACGCTATAAAAATTAGCCGCCATTTGCGTATGAAACAAAACGGTCCAATCGTATACCTCTTTAATTGTTTTAACTTGCATGTGCATTCCTTACTTAGTTGACTGTATAGGTAATACACTGCGTAAAGCGTGCCAATTAAAAAGCTATTTAAAAACAGTTAGTTAATTTAAATATGAGTAATAACTAGCTATTTAATAGAACAACTTACAAATTATAGGTAATTTTTATAGAGCAATGCGTGAGTAGTAACCGCACTGCTCTATAGTCTTGTTGTTTTATATTATTTAAGTCCTTGTTTGCGCCACAGCAAGTAAACAGCAGGAATAACAAGTAAGGTGAGTACAATTGCACTGCCCATACCGCCAACCATAGGCGCTGCTATTCGGCTCATTACTTCGCTTCCGGTGCCTGTACCATAAAGTACAGGTAATAAACCGATAATAATTGTCGCGACAGTCATCATAACCGGGCGTACTCGAAGCCCTGCTCCTTCAATGATAGCTTGCTGTAATTGCACTAAGCTAAGCGGTTTTCCGGCTTGCTCTGCTTCGAGGCATTTTTCTTGATAGGCTTGGTTTAAATACACCAACATAATGACCCCTATTTCTACCGCAACACCGGCTAAGGCAATAAAGCCTACACCTACTGCAACTGAAAAGTTAAAGCCCTCTAAATACATCAGCCATACGCCACCAATCATTGCCAGTGGCAACGTAGCCATAATAATAGTGACCTCAGCAAAGCTTCTAAAATTAAGGTAAAGCAATACAATAATAATCGCTAATGTAAGTGGTAATACATAAGTCAGTTTGTCTTTAGCGCGCTGCATGTATTCATACTGCCCAGCCCACGTAATTGAGTAACCAGCAGGTAGTATTAGGTCTTTATCGAGCACTTGCTGAGCGTGCTCAACGTAAGTACCAATATCAACGCCATCTATATCAATAAAACTCCAACCGTTTAAACGTGCATTTTCGCTTTTTATACCAGGCGGTCCATCTTCAATGAATACATCGGCTACATCACCAAGTGCTATACGCTGCCCTGTAGGCGTTACAATAGGTAACAACATTAACTCTTCTGGCGAGTCTCTGTATGCTTGCGGATAACGTAAATTAACAGGATAACGCTCTTGCCCTTCTACCGTTTGTGTTACGTTTGTACCACCTATTGCAGTAGATACAACTTGCTGTACGTCGCTAATGTTTAAGCTATAACGCGCGGCTTTTTCACGATTTATATCTACTTTTATATAACGTCCACCGGCTACTCGCTCTGAGTAAACCGATGCGGTGCCTTGCACATCTTTTAATAGCACTTCTATTTGCTGACCAATTTTTTGAATTTCACTCAACTTTGGTCCCGCAACTTTAATGCCCACGGGAGTTTTAATACCGGTTGCGAGCATATCAATGCGTGTTTTAATTGGCATTACCCACGCATTAGTTAGCCCCGGAAACTTAACCAAACCGTCGAGTTCTTTTTTAAGTTTTTCAAGAGTCATCCCTTCGCGCCATTCGTCTTTTGGTTTTAACTGAATAAACGTCTCTATCATTGTAAGCGGCGCAGGATCTGTTGCAGTTTCTGCTCGCCCAACTTTACCAAATACTGTTTTAACCTCGGGCACTGTGGCAATTAGCTTGTCGGTTTGCTGTAATATTTCGCGCGCTTTACCTACCGATAAACCAGGATACGTTGTGGGCATATACATTAAGTCGCCCTCATCAAGTGGCGGAATAAATTCACTGCCTATTTTGTTTACCGGGTAAAAGCCAATAACAGAAACAACCACCGCGAGTACCAGTGTCATTTTTGGAAATTTAAGCACCCAGTTAAGTAGTGGACGATACGCTGCGACGAGTAATCGGTTAACTGGATTTTTTTGCTCCGAAATGACTTTACCTCTAATAAAGTAACCCATTAATACCGGCACTAAAGTAATAGCAAGCCCAGCAGACGCAGCCATAGCGTAGGTTTTAGTGTAAGCCAGTGGCGCAAACATACGCCCTTCTTGCGCTTCTAAAATAAATACCGGCATAAAACTGACAGTAATAATTAATAAACTAAAAAATAATGCAGGACCCACTTCACTCGCCGATTTAGCCACAACTTCCCAGCGGTTTTCGTTGGTAAGGGGGGTTTTTTCCATATGTTTATGCATATTTTCAATCATAACGATAGCACCGTCAGTCATTGCGCCTATCGCTATTGCAATTCCTCCTAAAGACATAATATTGGCGTTAATCCCCTGCCAATACATAATTATAAATGCCGTTAAAATTCCAAGCGGTAATGTAATAATCGCCACCAGCGATGAGCGCACATGAAACAAAAACACTACACACACTAAGGCAACTACAATAAGCTCTTCAATTAGCTTACTTGTTAAATTATCTACCGCGTTATTTATTAAGTTGGAGCGATCGTACACAGGGACTATTTCAACGCCCTCTGGCAATCCCTTTTTAAGCGATTCTAATTTTGCTTTTACAAGCTCAATGGTTTTTTGTGCATTTTCGCCATAGCGCATAATAACAATGCCGCCGGTTACCTCGCCTTCACCATTCAGTTCTGCAATACCACGGCGCATTTGCGGTCCGACTCGAATATCAGCTACATCACGCAATTGCAGCGCAGTACCGTTGGCGTTTACACCAAGCGGAATAGCTTCCAAGTCGGCAACACTTTTAATATAACCCGTGCTTGTTACCATGTATTCTGCTTCAGCCATTTCAACTACTGAGGCGCCCATCTCTTGGTTGCCTTGTTGAATAGCGGTTTGAATGAGGCTAAGCGGAATACCATATGCGCGTAATTTATCGGGCTCTACATTGACTTGGTATTGCTTAACCATGCCACCAACAGCAGCCACTTCAGATACACCGGGCACAGTTTGTAGCTCAAACTTTAAAAACCAATCTTGTAAGCTTCGTAGCTGACTAATATCGTGTTTATTTGTTTTATCAATTAGTGCGTATAAGTAAATCCAACCTACGCCTGTTGCATCAGGGCCAAGCTCTGGCGTAGCGCTATCGGGTAATCTACTCGCTACTTGGCTTAGGTATTCTTGTACTCGGCTACGCGCCCAATACAAATCGGTTTTTTCGTCAAAAATAACGTAAACGTACGAGTCTCCAAAAAACGAAAAACCCCTTACAGTTTGTGCACCCGGCACAGAAAGCATTGCTGTGGTGAGCGGAAATGTAACTTGGTCTTGCACTACTTGCGGCGCTTGCCCCGGGTAAGTGGTTTTTATAATGACCTGAACATCAGATAAGTCAGGCAAGGCATCCACGGGAGTATTTTTTACAGCAAACAACCCTCCACCCAGTAAAATTAATGTAAGCAACAACACAAAAAAGCGATTGCTAACAGACCAGCGAATAATGGCAGTTATCATAATGGCTCCTAGTGAGAACTATGTTGCATAGTAGAATGATCAATCGGCTCTGCGTTTTGCGCTTTAGTAATTACAAATTCATCGTTAATAATGCTAAAAGTAAAATTAATACACTGGGCATTTTCAAACTGACTAATATCAATATCTGGCGCTAATACAAAGTCCATTGTGGCGGGTTCTCGATTCCATTTTTCAATGGCTTCTCGGCTAATATTAATAATGCGATTTTGTGTATCTATGGCGTTAATAGTACCGTTAACAGTCGCATTTTGTGGCTGCATATCCATGTTCATATTTGAGTCTGAACCAGAATCCGAACTCATACCTGAGTTAATACTAGAACTAGGCATTTCCATTCGTTTAAAGTCAGAGCTCTTACTCGACTCAGAGTCTATTAAAAATTGCGCTGAGGTCACTACCGTATCACCTGTCATTACACCTGACAAAATCACCGCTTCATTACCATTAATTTGCCCAACTTCGACTTCTACCGATTTAAAACGACCCTCACCTAATGCAATAACTACACGGTTTTGATGCTGCGTGCGAATTACCGCTTCTTTAGGGACTGTAAATTGCGCCTTACTCGCTTTAGCGTGAATGCTCACTTGTGCAAACATATTTGGTTTTAACCGATGATCTGCATTTTCAAACCTAAGCCTTACACGCAGAGTCCGGTTTTTAGCATCAAGCGCGGGGTAAATATAATCAACCTTACCTTCCCACTTTTGACCTTTTAAGTAATCAAGCGTCATCGTTACAGGTAAACCAACGCTCACTTGTTCTGATTGGCGCTCGAACACTTCCGCCTCTACCCAAATTTCATCAAGCTGGGCAATGCTCATCATTGATGTGCCTGGTTTAACGTAAAAGCCTTCTCGTACTGTTAGCTCATCTACCACACCACTTTGCTTTGCGTAAAAAGTAATATTTTGCATTACCTTTTTATTTTTTTGTAAACGTTCAATGAATCCATCAGACACATTTAACGACTCTAAACGCGCCTTTGCAGCGCGAATTAACACGGTATTATTACGATTAACCGCCAGTAAAAATTCTTCCTGTGCGTTCACCAATTGTGGTGAATACAATGTATATAAAGGCTCACCGGCTTTAACTTCTGCACCTTGTGCTTTAACGTATAAACTTTCAATCCAACCTTCTACACGCGGATGAATGTGAATAAGTTGGTCTTGGTTATATTGCACATAACCCACAGTATTTATATCGCTGTGAAGTGTTTTAAGCTGCACTTTGGCAGTTCTTACACCAAAGTTATTAACTACCGCAGGCGAAATAGTTACAGCACCAAGTCCGTCCTGAGCGTTGCTAGCGTTTTCATACACAGGTACTAAATCCATTCCCATTGGAGAAAGCCCTGGCGTGTCCCGCCTGTAATTACTATCCATAGGGGCTACCCAATATAAGGGTTGTTTGTTAGCGCTTTGTTGTTCATTCATTGCCGAGTTGCTAGGTAAAAATTGCATTACTAAGCCGCCTATTAACCCAAAGGCGCCTGCGCCAACTAAGGCGGCAACAAGTAACTTTAAATTAGTATTCATTGTGTAATTCTCCAGTTTGCTCGCTCATTACTTGGGTGTCTAAGCTACTTGCATAATAATTAAGGCGGGCGGTAATAATATGTTGATCTACTTGAATATTCAGTGCATCAATTTTGGCGTAAAGTTCACTAATGCGCGCGCGCATCACATCAGAAAAATCCCCATCGTCGCGCGTATAAGCATTAAGTGTTGCCTGAGATTGCTCTGACATTTGCGGTAATAACGTATTTTGATAAAGCGCATCGCGTTTTTGCAAACGAGCGAGTTGGCTAAACTCCTTAAAGTACATGCCTTTGAGTTTTTGAAGCGCCACCAGCTTTTGTGTTTTAGTAGCTTCTGCACTAGCAATAGCCGATTTAACCTGTTGATCTTGTCTGTTATCAGTAAACAATGGCAAATCAATACTAAACCCTACAGAGAGTAAATCAGCTCGCGACTCACCCATCGGGGTATCATCTCGGTAACCATAACCCACATTAACGCCCATTTGAGGTTTGTAGCTTTGCTTAGCGAGTGCAACTTCGGTTTGCTTTGCCGTTACGGTTTTATCTATCGCAATAATTGCGGGATGCGCCATAAGCAACTGTATTAGCTCATCAAATTCAAGGCTCGCAAAATCAACCAGCCCTGTGGTTTTAGTAAACTCAGTATTTAAAGGCTGCATAAGCATATTCATAGGTAACCACTGTGCTAAACGGTTTTTAGCACTTTCAAATTGCTGCTCAAGCATAACCAGCTTATCTTCAAGACGGGTGAGTTCTAATTGCGCACGAATAATATCTTGCTGACGTGTTTTACCTAAGGTACTTGCGTAGCTTGCTTCGGTAATGTCAATAAGTTGAGTAAATAGCCCTTTATCTTGCTCAATTAAAGCAATACTTCGCTGAGCACGATACGCGTTTAACCACGACTCAATCACAATTGCTTTTACTTGTGCTAAGCGATCGGCGCGCTGCCAAGGGTATTGTTGAGCAGACTGTGCTAATGCTTTTTGTCTAAGCGCTAAACTATTCCCTCGGCTAAACTTTTGGCTCAAATCAACTTTAAGCTGCGTCATCCCTTCTTGGTCAAACGCATAACCGTTAGTAGGTAAGTTGAGTAAGCCAACCGTTAAAACAGGATCGGGTAAGGTGCCTGCGGCAATGCTTTGCGCTATTGCTGCATCTTCTTGGTAGCCACTCGCTTTTAGCCATGGCTCATGCGTTAGCGCATAATTAAGCGCTTGCGTTAAGCTAAGCGTTTGCTCATTACTAGTTTGCTTTAGCATTTCGGTATTTAGGTTATTTTGCGCATTAACAGCTGTGCTAAATAACACAACACTACATAATACGACTTTAATACTTACAGCGTGGTTCATCACCTGCTCCATCTAAAAATAAAAGAAAATCTTAAATTAGGAAGCAAAAAAGGTGTTTAGGAGTTACCAATAAACGGGGTTATCGCAATTTTTACATACACCTATCCTGCTATTAAGCAGACATAGGAGGGCGATAGAGTGAACGAGGTATATTAATTTGTGTAGTAAATACACGTACATTTACTTTTTCAGATTCAAGTAAAGTAACGCTAAATAAAGTATCAACATTAAGCATTGAGTTAGCAGCGCAGCCACTCATAGGGCATTTACAGTCATTTTGTGGCGTACTTTCGTCGTCGCAACAATCCATCTGCATCATATTTTCAGACATGCTAGCGACAGCTGTTGCATCACTACTTTGTGTCATTGGCATTTGGGCATGCATTGCTGTTTTAGTTGGCATATGTGGCATTTCGCATACCATAGCTACAGACGCAACTGCCTGACCCACAAAAGTGAGCAGTAAAGTTATCATGAGTAAACTAGAGTAAAAACGTTGCAACATTATGCCTTTTAATAAACTTTAAAATGATTGTAAGGTAACCTAACGGCAACCACAAATACTTTAATTATGTAGACTGCGGTTTATCAGGTGTTTTAATTAAGTTACTCGCGATAATTGCAAATATACAATATGCGCTAAAATACCAAAACCCTTCACCAAATTGTGCATTCATAACAAGTAGCTCACCACTTTTACCATGGGCGTTACCTGCTAAGTAAGTCACTATTAATGCAATAACAAATACATCAACCATGCTCCACTTACTTAATGCACAAATAACCAGACCGAGCTTTTGCTTAAACCCATTCAAAGGTAGGCAACAATAAAGCAATTGTAATAGCAGCTTCAAGCTTGGAATAACAATAGAAAACAACCCCACTAAAGCGGCTACAAATAAATTATTATTGCTAGCAAGCTCTTTAACTGTGCCTAAAATACTTTGTGTTTTGTTATAGGCGCTAATCTCACCTTCTAACTTATCAAGCCCTAGCATGTTCGAGAACATCATTAGCATACTGCGAGTTCGACCATCGCCCTCTTCAGCCAGCATTTCAATACCCGCTTGCGCTAGTTTTGATTTATCTATGTTGCCCTCTATTGTTAATACTGGTTTTGTAATACCAGGAAACAATAAACAAAGAGCAACCACTACACTTATAACCGACAACCAATTACGCATATTTATTCTGCTATTGCCTCAATAATGTCGTCACTGTATAAAACAGCATCCAGTAAAAAATTAAATATATCGCCAATGTGTAGCTCTGAGTTTATGTTGGCCAAATGGACCATAGCTTCATCTACATTATCTAATTCAAATTCTTTTATAAGCGATAAACACTCACCTAAAGTGCCTTTTTCAAGTAGCAAAGCATCTGATATTGCAGCATCTAAGGTAAACTCTTTAACTATGTCTTTTAAATCAGCATCTAAAATAGCATCAAGCACCGAGAACAAACCCACTAGATACCCTTGCTCGGTCAGCTCTTTATTATTTTGCTCTAAAATAAGCGACATAAATTGAGCCCGCGTTAAAGCAAGCTTAGTTAATTCGGTTGGTTTTTCGACCCCCAACTCACTAATTGCTAATACACGAACAAATTGCCTTATTGTATCTTCACCTAAATAAATAACCGCTTGTGAAATAGAAGTAATAACTAAATTTGCTTTTCCTGAACGCGCGTTAGCCAGCTTTAAAACCCTGGCTGTTATGGCTACATCTCTGGCCACTCGTTGATGAACTTCTTTAAAGCAAAGTTTTTGTTTTGCTGTAAAACGCAATAGATCAAAAACAGTTAACTTTGAAGGCTCTACACCTTTATACGTAATCATTTCTGGGCGAGAAAAAAAGAACCCCTGAAATAAATCACAGCCTGCCAATTTTAATATATTAAATTGTTCATGCGTCTCTATTCGTTCAACAATTATTTTTGCATGTGGATTTGCGCGTTTTATTTTTTTAATGCGCATATTGGTTTTAATAACCGGATCATCTATCTCAATTTTTATGTAATCAACATGTGCTAATAGTGGCTCCCATTTTGGATCGCCATCGTAATCATCAAGTGCAAAAACATACCCTTCTTTTTTAAGTTCTTGCACACGCTCAGCAACCGCAGAAATATTGCCCGTGCGCTCTACTATTTCAATAACACTATTTTCTGGCAATAAAAGTTTGGGAAAGTTATCGAGAATAGTTTCTGATGACAAGTTGATAAAAGCTAAATGATGCGCGGTAAGTCTATCTAAACCTACCAGCATTAATGCATTAAAAAACAGGCGGCTTGTCGCATGCACATCAGAAGTGCCCACAGGAAACGCATTGTTGGCTGAGTCTCGATAAAGCAGTTCGTACGAGAAAACATTCTGGTCTATATCAAAAATAGGTTGCCGCGCGACAAACTGAGTTATTTTTTGTACCTCATCAGGTATGTTATTTAATTTCACTTGGCTCTAAACCTATAAATAAGAGATGGCAAAACAGCCAATAATATGTGTACTTTAATGCAACTCGCATAAGATAAACATAGTCGTCATTGCAAAAATGTTAAAATTACACAACACTAATATAAAAATATTAATATAAAAGGTGGAGATTTGGCTAACTTTATTCGGTTATTAGTACTGAGCCCTCTGCTATTTGTATTTTTTAGCTATGCCAGCATTAACCCTACTCCCCTCAAATACAATGTTAGCGCGTCAGGTAGCCATTATCCATATTATACAAATGATCCAGAAAAGCCTGGTGTATTATCCGAAATTATTGAAAAAGCACTCGATGATGCAAATATTGCAGCTTCTCATATCGACCTACCCACAAAGCGTATTACCAAATATTTACAAGATAAAATAATCGATTTTGATGTTATTTCATTAGAATGGCTCCCAAAGGATGAGAGAAATGACTCTCGTTATGTTTTTTCAGAGCCCCTTATTTATGCCACAGAAATGATTGTTACCTTGCCTCAAAATGCCCAGAACTGGCAAAGCGCTGATAGCTTAAAGGGCAAAAATATAGGAACGGTACTAGGTTACTATTACTTTAATGACAACACCTTTGAGCGTGTTGACTTTCCATCCGAGAAAGAACTTATGACCGCTCTATCAAGAAACCGTGTAGAAGCAGCGCTAATAGGTAAGTTAACTGCGCTCTATTGGGCAGAGCAGTTAGAGATAAACATTGCCTTTGGCGCACAGCATTCCCATGGTTTTTTAAGAATTCGCTTATTGAGCAAACATAAAGAATTATTGCCCCAAATAAACCTAGCAATTAAAAACCTTCACGCTCAAGGATATATAAAAAGTATTGAAGATAAGTATATGAGTAATATACCCACACAAAATTAAGGGACTAATGGCGCAGAGCTCGTGTTTTGGAGTATAATAGCAGCAAATGTTAACTCGACCAGAATCAGAAAGAGCCCCATGAGTATTGAAAAAGCCTTAATCGAACGTAGTAATAATCAATGTGAATTGTGTGCAGCCACCGAGAACTTATCTGTTTATGAAGTACCACCGGTAACTGAAACCCACTCAGATAAATGTATTTACACGTGTCAAACATGTAAAGATCAAATCGAGAATAACAGCGAAATAACGCCTACACATTGGCACTGTTTAAACGATAGCATGTGGAGCCAAACTCCTGCAGTACAAGTTGTAGCTTACAGAATGCTTTCGCGTTTAGCGCCTGATAATGGCTGGGCACAAGATGCGCTAGACATGATTTACCTTGAAGAAGACACGCTAACCTGGGCTAAAAAAGCACTTGCCGAAGATGACGATTTAAAGCATGTAGATAGCAACGGTGTAGTACTTCAAGCAGGCGATACTGTTACCCTAATTAAAGACTTAGACGTTAAAGGCAGTAGCCTTACCGCTAAACGTGGAACAGCTGTTCGTAATATTGGCCTAACCAGCAACCCTGAACATATTGAAGGGCGAGTTGACGGCCAGCGCATTGTTATTTTAACTAAGTTTGTTAAAAAATAATCGTTTGTTTTTAATTATTAAAGGCGCTAATGCGCCTTTTTTTATGTTTAAAATAAGTTAAGGAATGATTAAGTAACTAGGTAATACACTAAGGACATAATATTGAGTAAGGATAACCAACATGGAAAAGCATCAAGCAGTATCTTCGCGTAAAAAGGCAGTTGCAGGGATTGGCTTATTGGCGCTTAGCGCTTTTGCAGTAACTGGCTGCGGTGAGCAAACTAAATCGACTGAAAACACAGGAATTGCAGAAGCAACAACCAGCCTAACTATCCAAGCTAGCTACAAAGATCGCAGTATGCTTCGCCCTGGCTCGCAATTAATAGTTACGCTTTCCAATGTATCTAAAATGGATGTAAAAGCCGATATAATCACACAAGAAGTGATTGATGTAACCCAAGCCCCGCCATTTACCGTTGAGCTAATTTATGATGCCAGCAAAATTAGCGATAAACATCGCTATAGCCTAAGCGCCAGAATTATAAATAAAGACAAAGTGCTTTACACAAGTACAACAAATCATGACCCGTTTGCAGAATCACAGTTAACTACCCCCTATAAAATTGAGCTTTCAAAAGTGTCGACTCAAAAACCCGATGTAACACTCACAAATACTTACTGGAAAGCAATAACAATAAATGCTCAAACTGTGAATGTTACAACTAAAGAACCATTCATTCAGTACAATAAAGACCACCGCGTTAATGGCTTTTTAGGCTGTAATAATTTTAGCGGAAGCTATAGTACCGAGCAGCAAACAATTACACTTAGTCAGCTAGCAAGTACAAAAAAGATGTGCTCGGATAATATGAGCCAAGAAGCGGCTATGTCTGACGTACTTAGCAAAACTTCAAAGTGGGAAATAACAGGTGAATCACTAAAACTTAAAAACAGTCGCGGTAATACGCTTGCTACTTTTAGTGCGGTTTATTTTAATTAATATTTAGCTCCCTTATATATATTACCTAACACATTCGTATTGATTTTAAATAAAATGCCCAGCAAAGCTGGGCATTTTATTATTCGTTATAAGCGCTATTTAAAGTTACTCATCAACGAGTTGTTCACTTCTGTAAAAACCACTTGGCTCACTTAACAAACTAACAAGTTCAGGCATTATTGCATCCATTGTTTGCTTTAGCTTCCATGGAGGATTAATTACAATCATGCCCGATGCTGTCATACCGTGTACGTCAGTATCCGCTTCAGTGCCTAATTCAAATAACTGAATGTTGCGCATTCCTGAATCAATTAAGCCCTGCTCCATATTATCAATGCGCTCTCTATCTACAACCGGATACCAAATCATGTAAGTACCTGTAGCAAAACGCTGATAAGCTTTAACTAAGGTTTTTACAACCGTTTCGTAGTCATCTTTAATTTCGTATGGAGGGTCAATTAACACACACGCTCTGCGAGATGCTGGTGGTAATAAACCAACTAAACCTGCAAAACCATCCTCTCCACGTACACGAATAGATCGCTTACCTTGCATGTTTTCTTCAAGTAATAATAAATCGCGCGGGTGCAGTTCAAAAAACCAACCCTTATCTTGGCGGCGTAAGTAGTGCTCTGCAATTTTTGGTGAACCTGGATAAAACGCAAGTTCGTCAGTGTCGTTAAATGACTTAATTAATTCAATGTATTCATTAAGCTCAGCATGCTCACTTTTATGATGCCAAAGTTTTTCAATACCATCTTGATACTCTTGCGTTTTTTGCGCATCGGCAGCTGCAAGTTCAAAAAAGCCAGCACCTGAATGTGTGTCTATATAATCAAGCGGTTTATCTTTAATTGTTTGATAATTTAGCACTTGTGCCAGTACTAAGTGTTTAAGTACATCGGCAGGATTACCCGCATGAAATGAGTGTCTGTAACTAAGCATTATTTATTTTCGCCATACGCAATTTAATATCGTA
Source organism: Pseudoalteromonas sp. GutCa3 (assembly GCF_002836155.1). Lineage (NCBI taxonomy): Bacteria > Pseudomonadati > Pseudomonadota > Gammaproteobacteria > Alteromonadales > Pseudoalteromonadaceae > Pseudoalteromonas > Pseudoalteromonas sp. GutCa3. Next base: position 82,151 of record NZ_PJBK01000068.1, read on the forward strand.
AGTGAACCATAAGCACTAGGCTTTGGCAACTTACACCAAGATAAGAGAGTGTTTAAGTGAACCATTTCTGAATGAAAAAGCCCATATGCTGAATTATCCCTTAACGCAAAAGAAAAATCAGCTAAAACCACCGTAAATGCTGGCAAATCAACACACTTTGCTTTACATTTGCATGACATTAATTACAGTTATATGAGCGCCTTTATGAATAACACTACTCTTCAACAACTCGAACAACTGATCGATTCTTTAATCGAACGTAATAACCAATTACAAACAGATGTTGTTACTTTAAAAGAACAGAACACTAAACTAAGCGATGACAACGAATTGCTACAACTTGAAGCTTTAGAAAATGAAGAAAAGCAAAAAGATGCCAGCACTACTTTATCTGGTCTTCTTGATAAGTTACAAAGCGCACAACAGGCTAGCTAATGTCTGAGCTGCAAAACCAGCGGGTCACTGTTGAGTTGCTAGGTAAAGAGCAGCAATTTGCTTGCCCTGAAGGGCAGGAAGATGCATTAATAGCAGCAGCTAAAAATCTAAATGACTTAGTTGAGCAAATGAAGCAACGCTCAACCGTTAGAAACGATCAAAAAGCCCTACTAATGGCAGCATTAAACTTAAGCCACGAATTGCTAGAAGCAAAAACACAGGCTACAGTTGAGCAACAGCATCAAGACCAAATGATTGATAAACTCAGTCAGCATTTGGCAAATGACCCCAAACACCAAAAATAAAAAGCGCATACTGCGCTTTTTGTTTATTATTAAAGTAATTAAACATCAGCGTAGAGATAATAAATGAAATTAAAACTTTCAAACATAGCCTCTTCATGTAAGCACTTACTATTAGCATGCACTTTATTATCAATAGTACCTAGCACCTATGCTGCCGTCACTTGGAATACAATAAACCCTCATATTCAGTTTTTAAAGCAACAAGACAAGCTTCGCTTTTACGACTCTAACCAAGTATTAATTGAAGGCGAAAAATGTGCCCTACTTGTTGATACGAGCGCCAATTTTGCCGCAGTTGAACAACTTGCTGAAGATTTAAAGAAACGCCTTAAAACACCTTTATGCTATTTAGTGGCTACCCACTACCATGACGATCACTTGCTAGGTATGGCGGTTATGCAAAATTTTTACCCTGATGCTAAGCTCATTGTTCATCAGCAGGTAAATAAAAATTTTAACCTTTATCAAACAGCATATACCGACAAACTAGACACGTATGAAAAGAGCATTGAGCTGAGCTACCAACGATTAGCGAATGTGCCCAAAGAAGAGCAAGCTAAATGGCGAAATAAGTTAGAGCTTGCAAAAAAACGACTTTTTCGCTGGCAGGAGTATCAGCTTAGCAAACCCGAAATAGTAATTGATAGTCGTAAAGTTATCGACCTTGGTGATTTTGAGGTAACGCTTGAGCCGCAACAAGCCCATACTAACGGCGATTTAACTATTACTACTAATAATGGCAGTGTGCTGATTGGTGGCGATATCGTTGACTGGCTTCCTTACCCTGGACACGGTGAACTTAAAAGTTGGCAAACGTTGCTTAAGCAATATATTAACGACGAAAAGCTCACTATTATTTTACCTGGGCACGGCGGCACATTAACAAAAGAGCAGCTGAAACAGCCTCTATCATTTTTAACAGCCATAATAGAGCACGTTAAAAACAATAAAGATCAAAGTATTGAGCAGTTAATGCTATCGTTTCCTGAATCAGTTATTGAGCCTTATAAACAAGAAGCGCTTAATATAAAATCGAGTAACTTCTTTTTACAAGCTGGCCTAAATCGCGCAAAAAGCGCAGAATAACTCAACACAACGGATTGTGTTAAAATAATAAAAGGAATTTACAAAAGTGATCACTATGCGCAGTTTGGTTTTATGTTGTTTGGGTATTTTGTTATTTGGTTGTCAATCAACGGAGCAAGAACCACAAGAAGCTCCACAAATATTTACTCATTTTGAGCCTGACTATACTTATGATATTGAAGAAGAAGTAGCTCAATCGCCCCAAGTTAGTGAGCACGTTACGTCACTTCAATTCAAAAAAACAATCGTAAAAAAGCGCCCACCAAGAACCACCGATCTGTGGGTGCATATAGCCAACAATCTACACTTTACGGTTTATCAAAATCGCGCGTTAAAAAAGCGTATCAGCTGGTACGCAAAGCAACCTAACTACTTACAAACTGTGAGTAAACGCGCAGCGCCTTACCTGTATCATATCGTAAAAAAAATTGAGCAAAAGCAACTACCTATGGAGCTCGCTTTACTACCATTTGTAGAAAGCGATTTTAGACCAACGATAGCCTCATCACAGCAAGCTGTTGGTGTTTGGCAGTTAGTTGGCGCAACAGCGCATCACTTTGGAGTTAAGTCAGACCAATGGTACGACGGTCGCCAAGACGTACTTGCTTCAACCGATGCTGCACTTGATTACTTAAGCTACTTACATAAACGCTTTGATGGTAATTGGCTACATGCTTTGGCTGCTTATAACAGTGGTGAGGGCCGCGTTAAACGCGCAATCGAAAAAAACAAAAAACGCGGTAAAAGCACCGATTACTGGTCACTCAGTCTGCCAAAAGAAACCGCCGACTACGTACCCAAGTTACTCGCTTTAAGCTATTTAGTTAAGCACCCACAAAAGGGCATTAAACGCCCAAAGCTTGCATATAAGCCATTTACAACACAGATGAATATAGGCCAGCAGTTCGACTTTTCAGTCATCGCTAAGCTCTCTGGTATAGGTTCAAAGCAGTTACACGCGATTAATCAGGGATATTTAAAAAATCAAAGCTCACCTAACGGGCCGCATACTTTACTGCTTCCTATAGGACAAGAGGCTTTATTAAAAAGTCAGTTTTTTAAATCAAACTTTGCTGGAGAGTACATCGTTAAACAAAACGACACGCTTTACGGTATTGCTAGACGTTTTAGTATGTCGGTAAAAGCTTTAAAACAACTTAATAACAAAAATAATAATTTAATAGGCGTTGGAGAAAAGTTATTAGTTGGACAACCTAAAACCCTGCCAAGCACATTAACTGTTGATTACAAAATTAGCCCTTATTTAGAACACCAAGAGATTGCGATTCCCACCATTGAAATAGATTACGAAGTTAAGTCGGGCGATAGCCTTTGGAGTATAAGTCAGCTTTACGATGTACCTCATAGCGACTTGGCAAAATGGAACAAACTCTCTGCATCTAGCATTTTAAAGCCTGGTACTCAATTAGTGCTGTTTATACCACAGGCTGAAAAGCAAAAAGCAGCCCCAACAAAAAAAGATTTTCTGCTAAATTTACAAAAAACACTAAATCAGCCACGTTAAGTTTATAAACAAGTATATTTCGCGTAAAATTGCGCCCTAACATAGTTATTATTTGAAGAGACAAGCATGCAAATTAGCAAAAATTCAGCAGTTGAATTTCATTACACCCTTAGCGAAGCGGGCGAGCAAATTGAAAGTAGCACAAACGAAGCGCCACTTACTTACATTCATGGCAGTGAAGGCATGCTTCCTGGTTTAGAAAAAGCACTTGAAGGCAAAGAAGCTGGCGAAAAATTTAGTGTAACTCTAGAGCCAAGTGAATCATACGGCGAGCGTGTTGATGACTTAATTCAACGTATTCCGCTTAAGCACCTACAAGGCGACGTTAAAGTATGGAAACCAGGTATGACAGCAATGGTTAGCTCTAACCAAGGTCGTCATCAGGTTACTATTGTTAAGGTTGGTCGTTTTAACGCAGATTGTGATTTAAACCACCCATTTGCGGGCAAAACACTAACGTTTGACGTTGAAGTTATATCGGTACGTGAAGCAACAAGTGAAGAAGTTTCTCACGGACACGTGCACGCTGAAGGCGGCTGTGGTCACTCTCACTAGTTAGCAATAAAGGAAGTAAGTATGTCTAAAGTTGCAGTCGTTACAGGTGGTACAAAAGGTATTGGCTTAGCCGTAGTAAAGCGTTTGCTAAACAATGGCTATGAAGTACATAACCTTGATATAGAACTGAGCGAAATCGGTATATTTCATCAGTGTGATGTAAGTGATGTATCGGCGGTACAAAGCTGTATCAACGCTATCTGTGAACAAAGCAAACGTATTGATGTACTTGTTTCTAATGCTGGAAAACACTTAAGCGCAAATATAGAAAGCACCGACGAGCAAACTCTCGATGCACTTTTTGCGCTTAATGTTAAAGGCGCTTATGCCGCAATACAAAGCGTATTGCCAAGCATGAAAGCGCAAAATGGCGGCGCTATTATATTAGTCGCTTCCGATCAGGCAATTATAGGTAAGCAAAACTCTTTTGCGTATAACCTAACAAAACATGCCCTTGCCTCAATGGCTAAAACAACAGCGCTTGATTACGCGGGTTTTAATATTAGAGCAAATGCGGTATGTCCTGGCACAATAGAAACCCCGCTATTTCATAACGCGATAGATGCGTACTGCGCAAAAAGTGGCGCAAACAAAGCTGAAATAGTTGCCGAGGAAGCAAGTCTTCAACCGCTTAACCGATTAGGTCAAGCCGATGAAGTTGCTGCCCTTGTGAGCTTTTTAGCAAGTGATGATGCCAGTTTTATAACAGGCAGCCTACAAAGTATTGATGGTGGTTACACTGCCCAATGAGCATGCAAATTATTGACCCTCATGTGCATTTTTTTAATCTTGCCGAGGGGCAATATACTTGGCTACAAGGCGAAAACCCACCAGCATGGCCTAACCTAGAAAAAATTAAACAACTAATAAGTGCAGAGCAACTTGTTAAAAGTACTGATTTTGAACTTGCGGGTATTGTGCACATTGAGGCTGGGTTTGATAATCAATCACCTATAAACGAGTTAAACTGGCTAAGCTCGCATTTAAAAAACCTTTCATTTAAGGCTATTAGTTACAACCAAATTGATGCGCCCGCAGAGCAATTTAATCACGCGCTAAATGCACAGGCTCATTCAAGCCTTTGTGGTATAAGAGATATAACCGAAGAAGATGATGCAGTGAGACTAAAAAGCCCTCATTGTATTAATAACCTTAATTTATTGGCTACAAATAAACTGCATTTTGAAGCTCAATTTGATATTGAAAATAGCGAAATAACCAAACAAATAGCTTACTACGCTAAGCAGCTACCGCAGCTTCAAATTATAATTAATCATGCAGGACTACCAAGTAATTTAGGTACATGGCAACAAGGTGTTGAGTTACTTGCTCAGCACGACAACATAGCAATTAAATTCTCTGGTTTTGAATTACTACAACTTACCAGTGAGCAACAAGCAGCGTGTTTTAATATTCTTTTTAATCACTTTGGCCAGCAGCGTATTATGTTTGCAAGCAACTTCCCTGTATGCCAAATAAATACAAGCTACAACACTCTATGGCATTCCCATAAGGCGTTATGCTCAAACGATAAGACATGGCATAACCTTAGCTATGCAAACGCTAAGCACTACTACCAAGTTTAAGTAAAACTAGTTATATTAAACTCTCTTTTTATAATAATACGGCCAATTTATGAAAATGTACTTTTTACTAATCGTTGTATTTTCAGCGCTTCTTCTCAATGGCTGCATATCTCAAAACCCAGACCCGACACCTAAGCTGCAACATGCCCTACTGGCAAAGCCAAATAAAACAGCCGTTAGCAAAGCAATTAAAACACTTGTACATATGCAAGAGACTCAATTAGCTGATGATGTATTTACTACCAGCAGCACAGTAACCCTTAGCAATGTAGATGGTAATAATATTATCGACACGCAAAGTCGCAATACACCCGATCAGTTTGAATTGATGATTAAAGGTAATCAGTGCTACATACGCCATCTCGATAGCAAAGCAACTATTGAACTTAAAGACGTGGAATGTAAAATCAACGAGTTATAACAAGCTTTACCTCCCCCCAAAAAAGTAAAAGCCGGTAAGTGACTAATCACTTACCGGCTTTTTATATAACCCTAAACTCAGGTTAAAAAGTTATTTTATTTCTACGCGTTGAGAACGCATAACAATCTCGTCGTTTAATTCAATACCTAACCCAGGCTCTTCTGACACTTCAAAGAAACCATTTTTAGGTTGTGGGTCTTGTAAACATAACTCGCGGTTCCACTTTTTAATCGCATAAGTATGGTGCTCATGAATCAAAAAGTTAGGGATAGCCGTTTCTAAGTGCAGTGATGCTGCTGTTGCAACAGGCCCGCCACATACGTGAGCTTGAATACGCACATCAAAAATATCAGCGTAATCACATACTTTTTTGGTTTCGGTAAAACCACCACACAAACCAATATCTGGCTGTAGAACATCAATACTTTGATCTTCTAAATACGGACGTACACCCCAGCGATTATACAAACGTTCACCACCAGCAATAGGCACATTAACTTTATCTGCTACTTTTGCATGTAATGAATGGTTTAAATAGTTAACTGGCTCTTCAAAGTACATACAGTCAAATTCTTCTGCAATTTCACCCAACTGAATGGCTGTTGTCACGCCCGGTAAGCTGTGGCATTCAAAAATAATGTCTACTTCGTCACCTACGGCTTCGCGAATAGCTTGCATACGCGCACGGTATAGCTTCATTTCAGTACGTGAGATTATTTTTGTACGGTCGTAATAAGTATTGCCGTCTTTATCGTACTGAATTGGATCTACTTTTACTGCATCGTAACCTTCGGCCATCGCCTTTAAAGCCGCTTCTGCATATTCTTGCGGCTGTACGAGCGCTTTAAATTCGCTATCCCAGTCGAACTGTAATTGCGAAGCGTAAGTGCGTAGTTTGTCGTTAACTTTACCGCCTAACAATTGATATACAGGTAAACCAAGCGCTTTACCTTTTATATCCCAAAGTGCGGTATCAATTGCGCTCATTGCAGCATATACAACAGGTCCGCCGCCTAAACCCCAAAAGCTCTCACGTAACATACGTGACCATAGTTTTTCTGTTTGAAAAGGGTCGTGGCCGATTAAAAAGGCGTCGGCCATTTCTTTAATCATAGCCGCTGCAGCACTGTGACCTAAATCGTATGCAAGGCCCGCTTCGCCAACACCACTAATACCTTCGTCAGTATGAATACGTACAAACACAGGTGTCCAAGAAGGTCTATCAGGACAGTGAATATCAAATACTTCAACGCGATTTACTTTCATTAAAATTCCTTATTAACCGCTATGGGTTATTTTGCAAAACTAGGGTCAAGTCGATACGCTTTACGTAACATCGCAGGCCACGCAAGTTGCCCGCCAGTGCTGCCACTGTGTACTACGTTTGCTTGATTATAAATATTGTCGATTATAGGTTGCGGTACTTCAATCACCTCTTGCGAGCTTGATTGTAGCGCCAATTGAATTTCACACGCTCGCTGTAAATCATAAAAGCGCATAAACGCATCGCCTACCGTTGGTCCTACTGTTAAGCCACCATGATTTACCAATAACATATGGTTAGTACTGCCCAAATCATCTTGCAGCACTTTTCGCTCGTCGTCGTTTACTGCAAGCCCTTCGTAACCATGATAAGAAAGCGATGGCAGTGAAAACATTGAATATTGGCTAAGCGGTAATAAACCATTTTTTTGTGTAGCTACAGCGATTGTTTCTTTAGTATGAAGGTGAATAACACAATGAGCGTCTTCGCGTACCTCATGAATCGCACTGTGAATAGTAAAACCAGCTGGATTAATACTAAATGGCGTATCGTCAATAATGTTACCGTCTAAGTCGACCTTCACTAAATTAGAGGCAGTTACTTCATCAAAGGTTAAACCAAAGGCATTCACTAAGTAGTGGTCAGTGCCAGGCAAACGTGCTGATAAATGCGTATAGATTAAATCCCCCCAACGAAAGTGCTCAACCAGTCTATAACATGCGGCTAAATCAACACGAAGTTGCCACTCTTGTGCTGATACTTTATTTTTTAAATCGAGTTGGGGTAAATCAAACATAATAAGCCTTTTAAAAACGTACATTATTAACCTGTACGAACAGATGTTTAGAAGTCTAAAGCAGTCTCTATTTTATAGCAAACACCAAACAAAACAGCCACACTATTGTGTGGCTGTTTGTAAAACTAAAATACCAATTGCATTAAAATGGTATAGCTGCGTAAATTATTTTACGTTAGCTAGGTAATCTGCAATTGCTTCAAACTCTTCATCAGTTACCGTTGCAACCATTGCTTTCATAGCCATGGTCATACCGTTATTACGTGCACCTGACTTAATATCTTTCATTTGCGCTACTAAATAGTCTTTGTTTTGACCGTTTAGTTTAGGGTACATACCCATAATTGGTGCTTTACCTTCAGCGCCATGACAAGTTTGACAATTTTTAGCGGTATAAAGTGCAGCGCCATCGGCAGCAGCTGCATTAAACGAGAAGCTTGCGGCTAAAGTAATGCCCGCGCCTAATAGTAGTGTTTTCATCTTGCTCATTGTATTTACTCTTCTTTTTTGACGGTTAGAAAAACTGTTCTATTGATTGTAGTAAACAATCAAATAAAAAGCATACGTACGAAACGACGCTAGACGATCAACTTAACCAAAAAACGCTAACTCGTTTCTGTCTCACTTTTATATACTTTATCAAATAAAAATGAGCTTACCCTTAATGGACTATTACCACACTATATCATCTGGTACTTCAAAGTCTGCGTACGGGTCATCTTCATCTTTTGGTTTGTTTTCTGGCTCTACATGAAAAACAATATACTTTTCGTCAACTTCGGCCACTTTGCGTGCTGGTTCGTCGTCTAATACGTAAAATTGCCCTTCTAGTACACAAATAGCTAAACGACCGCCCGATAACGCTTTTTGCGTTTTCTCGTTCACATCGATATTTTTTACTTTGTTTTGATAAGTAAAATTAAATGTGCGCTCACCACGAATAGCGTCTTGGTTGTGGTGCTCTAAAATTTGTTTAACACGCGCTTCTTGCTCGCGCTGCTTTAAGCTCACTTGTCGTGTTTGGTTAAGCTCTTCAGCTTTTTTTTGCTGTTCTAGCTTGGTTTGTTGAATATGCTTTTGCAGATCACTTGGGTTGCTAGTAGCCCCTTTCTTTTGCTTTTTTTGTTGCTTACGCTTTTCTGATTTAGCAACTTTAGCATTATGCGATGTTGTTAATCCTGCTTGAAGCAATTGGTCTTGTAATGAACCCATGGCTTTGTTCCACTAAAAACTAATATTATCGCTATTTTAATCACCAACGAGTTCAAATAACAGCGCTATCGACATTAATCTAGCAAACTAGTTAAAACAAACCATGATATAGCGCAATGACTATGGTTTTAATTATGAATTAAAAGCAATTTTTAATACAATACCACGCAACCAATCAGCAAATGCACAAGCCATATAATGCGTTTACCTCATCTACTCGTTTGCTCGGTATTTATATTTTTTGTGCTTTATGCACCGCAACCCCTACTTAGCCTTTTTGCGAGCGAATTTAATGTAGCACCTGCGGTAGCTGGCAGCTTAATGACTGCAACTATGCTGCCCTTAGCCATTGCCCCGCTCGTTTATGGTTTATATTTAGCAAAAATAAATCCACTACTTATATTACGTATTGCAATGGTGCTTTTAGGCCTTAGCTGCTTACTTTTTATCTATGTACCTAGCTTTGAGCTTTTATTATTAGTCAGATTTTTACAAGGTTTAACGCTCCCTGCAGCTTTAACAGCAATGACTAGCTATATAGGTATGAGCTATAGCGCTGATACACTTCAAAAAAATATGACCCTATATATTGGTAGCAGTATAGTTGGTGGTTACTTTGGTCGTGTGCTCGCAGCTTTGTTTAGCGACTTATGGAATTGGCAGAGCTTTTATTACGTAATTGCTTTTATGCTTATTTGCTTAGCTTTGACAATTAAGCATTCTCGCTTTACAAACCCAGCTACACCGTCGCAGCTCTCCCCTTTGGATTACATTAAACAACTTAAAGAAGGCGCTATCCTTAAAGTGTACGGTGCCGTCTTTTGTATGTTTTTTTGTTTTGCTGCATTACTTAATTACTTACCGTTTATATTACAAAACACGTTTTTAATTACCAATACTCGTGACATAGGTTTAGTTTACAGTGGTTATTTAGTTGGTGCCCTCGCCTCTATTGCTGCACCTTGGTTACTTAAAAAAGTCCCTTCGCCTTGGCATTTATTAACTGCGGTATTTAGTTTTTATAGTGTGAGTATTATTTTATTAATGAGCCACCAGCTTAGCTTATTTTTAATCGCATTTACTTTGTTTTGTGGTGCTATGTTTGTGATTCATTCAACTGCCGCACCGCTCGTTAATAAAATAAGTAAAGCCCCGCCAAGCGTAACCAATGGCGGATATGTATCGTTTTATTACAGTGGTGGGGCATTGGGGTCGTTATTACCCGGTGTGGTATACCAACATCATGGGCAAACAGCGTTTATGTTTGCGCTGCTCGCAGTTTGCTTATGCGGTTTATCGTTAATTATGTGGGCTTATTTTGAGGGTAAAAATACAACGCGCGGTTGATGCTTTGTGTGATTAAAAAATGTTTCTAAATCAGCTTTACTAAGCAACCATGTTTGGGTGTTTTCAAACGGATGACAATGAAACAAATCACCACCCCAAATATCTTGATCGACCCATAAGCTCACTTCGTTTTGCTTATCATTTAAAAGAGCCAACATAGATACACACCCAGGAGCCACTTTTAAATACGTTGCTAAGCGTTCACTCGATGCAAACCCTAAACGCGAAAGCCCTTGTTGCTTTGATAGTGCCTTTAAATCGAGTTGCTTATTGTGCGCTGTAATAACTAAAAAGTGTCGCTTGCCTTCGTTATCGCGTAAAAACAGGTTTTTAAGACGAGTACCTGGGCGCTCAATCATAAACTCATCAGCCGCTAAGCTAGTATGTAGCGGCGGATGTTCTATTGCATCGTAAGTAATATCTAGGTCCGCTAAAAGCTCTGCTAACTTCGTTTTATCAGCCAACATATTACAAGCAACGCCCTCTTAGCTGTACACTCAGATCTCGCCATAAAACATCATTAACTTCATGTTTGTTATCGCAATATTTACGCTCTTTTAGCTCTTGGTTCAATAATTCAACTGCTTGGTCTTCTAGCTGTAACTTTAGAATGCTCGATTCTTCAAAATGCTCTTGTTCAATATACTGCTTAACCTCACCACGGCTTGGTCTCTTGTTAGGACCACGGTCAAGGTTAAAGTTTTCACGATGCTTAGCTTTTACCGAAACAACATAAGCAAAAAGTTTATTACCTTGCTCATCTTGCTTTTCGTGAAACTGTTTATTATTTATTTCAAAAGGCGGCTCGTCATTTGAGGCACAACCAGCGAGTAAAACCATAAGCGCTAGAACACATTTTTTCATTGTTTTTTATCGTTTTAGTTTTGAATTAAGCCGAGTCTAACAAAAATTGACGTAAACAGTGAAAATTTACGAAAAAATACTTGACCAAATTTATAAAAAAACTTAAAGTTCGTCCCGCTTGGAACTCAGCAGTCAAGCAGTTACATTATATGTAATTTAGGAATGTGGGGCTATAGCTCAGCTGGGAGAGCGCCTGCCTTGCACGCAGGAGGTCAGCAGTTCGATCCTGCTTAGCTCCACCACTTTCCTACTCCTTTTCAAATTCGCTCTACTCTTCTATTTTTCCATTGTTTTTATTATTTTTTGACACCCTACTATTCTAATTTTTCATTCTATATAATTTTAAATTTATCCATTCAACTTGTGTCTTTACAAGTTCTTAGCTATACATAATGTCACACATTAGTACTTTAGGCTTAACATGGACATACCTAAGCGTTCAACGCTAAAAAAGCTAGCTGCAATAGGTTTAACAGCTGGTGCAATAACACATGCGCCTTATGTTTTTGCCCGAAAAAAAGTCACATTAAGAGTACTTGGTACGCATGTAACACTCCAAGAGGCTATCCGCAAACAAGCGATGAGTGACTTGGGTATTAATATAGAATTTACTCCCGCAGGCAGCGCTGCCGTTTTGCAAAAGGCATCAATGGACCCTAGCTCCTTTGATTTATACGAACAATGGTCAAACAGCATTAATGTGCTTTGGGATGCAGGTTCTATACAGCCAATAGAAAAAAAACGACTCACCTACTTTAACGAGATAAATCCACTTACTAAAACGGGAAAATTAACCGAAACTGCAAGTATTGGTGCAGGTGATGCTCCCTATAAATTATTAAATGTTCAACCCGATGGCACATTAAGCGCACAAGAAAGCGATCATATTAGCTTTTTACCTTATGTGCATAATGTTGACTCTTTTGGTTACAACACCGATTTTATTAAGCCCGGTATAGCATACGAAACAGAAAGCTGGAGTTGGCTGCTTGATGACGAGAACAGAGGTAAAGTAGCTATCGTAAATGCGCCTACCATTGGACTCTTTGACCTAGCTCTAGCAGCGCAAAGTAAAGGGCTTATAAAATTTAACAATATAGGTGCGATGACTCGCCCAGAACTTGATAGATTGTTTAGTATATTACTCGACTTTAAACGCCAAGGTCACTTTAGTGGCTATTGGAACTCGGTTCCTGAGTCGATTGAATTTATGAAAAGTAAACGAGCCCATATAGAAAGTATGTTTTCGCCTGCCGTGTCTGCATTAAACAGCCAAAATATTAATGTACGATTTGCCGCGCCAAAAGAAGGCTACCGAGGCTGGCATGGTGTTATGTGTTTGTCGTCACAAATACAAAGTAGCGCAAAAGATGCTGCGTACGATTATATGAATTGGTGGCTTTCAGGCTGGCCTGGTGCATTTATTGCTCGCCAAGGTTATTACATTAGTAACCCACAACGCTCTAAACTACTCTTATCGCCAGCCGAATGGGATTACTGGTACGGTGGAAAAGTAACAAGTATAGATTTATTAAATACAAATGGCGACGTAGCAGTAAAAGCAGGTGGACAACGTAATGGCGGTAGTTACCATAAACGCTTTAGCAATGTAGCAGTATGGAATACAGTTATGCCAACCTATGACTACAGCCTGCAAAAATGGTATGAGTTGATTAGCCGATAATGATAATAAATTCAATTAAATCAAAAATAATATTAGCTTTGTGTTCGCTGATTGGATTACTTCTTTTACAAAGCTATTTGTTTAACTATTCGCAAACGTCCTTACTTAACTTGCAAAAGTCGCAGCATAACGCGCTTATTCAAAGTGAAGCTGTGAATCACTTAGAAAACGATATTATTTCCCTGCAAGGGCATGCAGTTTCATTTATTGACAATGCAAATGAAAATACAATTACCAAATTTAATTTTTATTTAAATAAGGCAAATCTAAATCTCGAGCAGCTAAAAACAAACACTCAAAACCAGACCCCTGAGTATCAAAACTCACTAATACGCCTTGGCGAGTATCTAAATAATTACCAAGATACATTTGGCCAAGTTGTCGTAAACAGACAAAAACGCGAACACCTTTACACTACTCAGTTCAAACAGCCTATTGATGACCTACAGGTAACAATTAGTGATTTAGAAGGGTCTTCAAACAATGATAATAAAGTTATTTTTAACGATGTTTTACTCACAATAAGTAATTTAAAACACGCAATTATAAGCTATCTCTATAAACCTAATTTTGATGAAGCACAAAATGTAAAACAAAACTTAAATCACTTACATAAAAAACTAACGAGCACCTCTGTAATAAATGAATCCCTCTCCAATAAAACAACAAGCTTAAAACAAGCTTATAACCAACTTGTATTACTCACCCGTAGCTACACTTTTTCTGTAAATGTAGTGCTTACAGGCATAGAAAACGAATTGCTGTATTTAACTAATGAAATTAAAAACATAGAAAAAAATAAACTAATCAAAACAGAAGAGCTACTAAGTAGTCACTTAACAAAAAATACAGAACAGGCAAATATATTTGCCGTTTTAATTATGTTAATCATTTTATTTTTAAGCTATTTTATTTTTAGATCGGTTATAAAACCAATTACTCAGCTCACTTTATTACTTAAAGATATGAATAGCGAAAAGCCAGTAACTATTTCAAATAACAGCCAAAATCAAACTGAAATAGCGTCGGTAATAAAAGCAGCTAATGCTTTATATTTAAAAAATAAGCAAACCAAAGAGCTACTCAACGAAACCCGCGTATTAAATTCCCAAATGGAAGCAATGAATGCCGACCTGACGAGTGCTATGGAGCAAACTGATAAAGCCAATAAAACAAAAATAGATTTTGTAGCCAATATGAGTCATGAACTTCGCACCCCGATGAATGGCATATTAGGTATGTTGCAACTCTTACAAAGCAGTGAGCTTCCCTCAAGGCAAAAACACTACGCAGATAAAGCTTTTTCAAGTGCTCAAAATTTATTGCAGATTTTAAATAATATTCTGGATTTTTCTAAACTAGAATCGGAAAAAGTTCAGTTAGAGCAAATCCCTTTTACCTTACATACTATAGTTTCTAACGTTCAAAATTTATTCTCAACAAATGCTAAGCAAAAAGGCTTGTTATTAAACTTTACTTTACACGTTGATGCAGGGCTTGAACTTATTGGCGACCCAATGCACTTAAGTCAAATAATAAATAACTGTGTAGGTAACGCAATTAAGTTTACTGAGCATGGTGAAATATCATTAATTATAGAAGCGACATCTCAACACGAAAAAACAATAAACCTACGCTTTAGTATAAAAGACACGGGTATTGGGATGACTGAAGAGCAATCAAAAATTATATTTCAGTCTTTCTCGCAAGGTGATTCAAGCACAACAAGAAAGTATGGTGGGACTGGTTTAGGACTCACTATAAGCAAACAATTAACTAAATTGCTAGGCGGAGATATACAAGTAAGGAGCACGATTAATCAAGGTAGCGAGTTTTTCTTTACTCTACCCTTTACTTTATCTGAGCAACAAAAGCTTAAAAAACACGCCTTATTAATTAGCCCCGATAATGAGCAAATTAAAAAATTAATGGACTTACTAAGTGATATAAATATAACGACAGAAACAACACAAGAACCATTAAGGGCCATTGCAAAAATGTCTCAGCCTAGTAGCCCATTTAGTATTGTAATAATGTCGATAGAAAAAAAAGAGCTTAACGATAACTTTATTTTACAACAACTGTACGCTCAAAATAAAAACGTTAATGAAAAATTGACACTGATTTTATTAATTACCGATGAAGAGTCTCCTGAGCCAATTGCAAAAAATGAAAATATAGACATTATAATTATTGGTAATAAAAATAGTGAAGTTGAAATTTTAAGAAAGCTTTCACCAAATAATTTTAAAGAAAAGCAATTAAAGCCTCACCCTAAATTCTCGGGTTTTAATGCATTAGTTGTTGATGATAATAGAATTAACCAAGAAATAGCCTCCGCCCTTTTAGCAAAATTAGATATGACCGTGATCATTGCTGATAATGGACATGATGCATTAGATAAAGTAGAGATAAATGACATCGATATTATTTTTATGGATGTTCAAATGCCAGTTATGGATGGGCTTGAAGCAACAAGCATATTAAGAGAGCGAGGCTACAAAACTCCCATAATTGCCATTACGGCAGCCGCAGATCCTAATGATAAAAAAGCAGCGTTTAGAGCGGGTATGGATGACTTTTTAGTAAAACCGATTATTTTTGATGCGCTTTACGAAAGTATAGAAAAGCATCTGCAAAGTAGCGAATCTCTGAGCACTATAAACCTGCCTTTAGCAAAAGAAAACCTAGAAAACAATGACGAATTGTTAGCTAAATTATTTACTCAGTTTGTCAACGATTACAATGACTTTTCGATTAAAGCTGATATATTAATCAAAAATGGAGAGTTAGAAAGCTTAATTCGACTAGTACATACACTCAAAGGCTTGGCCGGCACATTAGGCTTTGAGCTACTGCAACAAAGTGCGCAAAGTGTTGAGAAAAGCTTAATAGATAAGAAAAGTATTAATTTATCTCATTTTAATGAGCAATTAATACTTACACTTTTTGCTGTAAAACAATTTTTGATAGCTGATAGCTTTAAAAAAGAACATATACAGCAACATGAACTAGAAAACGAAGACTCGGTTATTGATAATATATACTCATTAGCATTAACGGCTCGCCCCGTACCTAGCAGTTTGATTAGACAGCTAGAAATGAATCAATATGATAGAGGCCACTCTCTATTTAAGCTCAAAGAAGCAATTGATCATTTTAACTACGCGTTAGTAATTGAGCTTATTGATAAGTATAGAAACGATAATAAAAATTAGGCATAACCACTAACCTGAACTAGATTTAATATTGTAAAGAACGCAGAGAAGGACAGATAGTGCATTCAAATTACCTCGCAAACAGTAATGGATTAACCACAGAGAAAAAACATAAACCTTTAATTCTTATTGTTGATGACGAACCTAGTAATTTACACGTATTAGTAGAAGGACTTTTAACTGACTACGATGTACGTATTTCTACTAGTGGTGAGCAGGCTTTGATCTTTATTGAGTCAACTCGGCCTGACTTGATTTTATTAGACATAATGATGCCTGGCATGGACGGCTACGAAGTATGTAATATACTCAAAGCGAAACAAAATACCAAAGGCATCCCCGTCATATTTGTAACTGCGCTTACCGAAGAAGAGTCTGAAGAAAAAGGCTTTGCTATGGGCGCAATTGACTACATACACAAACCTTACAAGCTAGCGCTCGTTAGAGCACGCATTCGCACTCATATTACCGCTCAAGGCATGCTAGATAGGCTTATCGAAAAAAACTTTGACCTGCACGACAAGCTACTTGAAATAGAGTCACTGGCGAAAGAATTAAGTCAGCGTGAAGAAGAATTAAAAGAGCTCTCATCAAAACAAAAATTATTTTATCAAGCCCTAACGGGAACTGCCGATGGTGTTGTTATTACCGACAGTAACGGAAAAATCATTGCCGTAAACCCTTCATTTTGCCGGATTACAGGTTACTCTGAATCTGACTCCCTGCAAATGCAGTTGCACGATATTAAACAAAATAACCACCCTAGTATTAGCTTTGATCAAGTATGGCATCATGCAAACCAAGCAGGATATTGGAGTGGAGAGCTAGTAACCAGACGAAAAAATGGCGAGCTTTATCCTGAGTTATTAACTCTTAGTATGGTAAAAGGCGAGCAAGATACCAACGTGCACTATATTGGTGTATTTAGTGATATTTCTAGCGTTAAGATAACGCAAGAAAGAATTCACTACCTCACATGGCATGATGAACTTACAGGTTTGCCCAACCGAAATGGTTTTTTAAAGCAGTTGGAGCAGCAACTTCAGGTTTGTAGTACCGAAAATAGTTATGCCTATATTTATATTATTGACATAGACAGCTTCCACTCAATAAATGATGGATTAGGCCTACTCGCTGGCGATAACATTTTAAAAGAATTAACTAAACGAATTCATTCTAAGGTGAATAAAAAAGATGTTATTGCTCGCTTAGGCAGTGATGAATTTGCAGTACTGTGTACAGTTGAAAAAGGCGTTGGCAGGATCAGAGCCCAAGCTATGGCTGAAAATAAAGCCCAAGAACTGATCATAAGTGTAAACCACCCCTTTGTCTTTGATGAACAAGACGTTAGCTTAACAGTAAGTATTGGCACGTATATTTTTCCTCGGGAAGATCAGTGGGAAAGTGCTATAGAAACAATCCGTAACTGTGAGGCGGCTTGTTACAAAGCAAAAGAAAAAGGCGGTAATAGAGTTACCTTTTTTGATACTTCGTTTGGCGAGCAAGCAAAACGCCGTTTTGAAATAGAACAAGATTTACGTAAAGCAATCTCAAATAATGAGTTATCCCTATATTTACAATCCCAATTTGACCGAAGCCAAACCCTTAAAGGGGCTGAGGTTTTATTAAGATGGGAGCATCCTCAAAAAGGCTTCATTAGCCCTGGTGAGTTTATATCTATAGCCGAAGAGTCAGATATAATTTATGACTTAGATTGCTGGGTAACTTCAAATGCACTTGAAATATTAACGCAACTTAGTAAAACTCACCCTGAGTTAAACCTATCAATTAATGTAAGTGGCAGGCACTTTCATGAAGCGCGTTTTTTAAGCTTTATTAGCCAACAAATAAAGCAACATAGCATTAATCCTCAGCAACTCACTATTGAGATAATTGAAGGTACATTGCTTAATCACATGGAAGCGGCTATTGAGGCTGTTCACTTTCTCAAGAAGCTAGGTATTAGGGTATCAATTGATGACTTTGGTACTGGATATTCGAGTTTAACTTATCTTAAACAATTACCCATACAAGAACTAAAAATTGACCGTTCTTTTGTATTGGAAGCACCGACTGATAATAACGATAAGTTGATTATTGATATGATTGTAAGCTTAGGCCGTTTATTTGAACTCGAGATAGTTGCTGAAGGTGTAGAGAACCAGTCCCACTTTGATTTATTGCAAGAATATCCAGAAGTTATTCTTCAAGGCTATTATTTACACAGGCCTGAACCTGCAAGCGACTGGCTTGAAAAATTAAATTAATTACAGAGTAGTCTGAAAAAACAAAAAAGCCGAGTATTTCCATACTCGGCTTTTTAATGAAATTAAGCTTTAGCGGTTACTCGCGAACTTGGCCTTCACCATTCACTAAGTACTTCTCAGTAGTCAGTGACTCAAGTCCCATAGGGCCGTATGCATGAAGCTTAGAAGTTGCTATACCAATCTCTGCGCCTAGACCCAGCTGTGAGCCATCAGAAAAGCGAGATGATGTATTAACCATCACTACAGAAGCATCGACACTACGCTGGAATAACTCTGCAGCGGCTGCGTTTTTAGTGCAAATTACTTCAGTGTGGTTTGAACCAAACTGTGCAATGTGTTCAACCGCTGCCGTAAAGTTTGGAACAACGCGAATAGCGATTTCTAGGTCTAGGTATTCTTCACCAAATTCGTTATCGGCTAACACAGTTGCATTATCAAAGTATTTAGCTGCAAAGCTGTCAGCATTTATTTTTACACCTTCTTGGCGTAATACAACTGCGCACAGATTTAAAAACTCATCTGCAACATCTTGATGAACTACTAAGCCCTCAAGTGCATTACAAACACCCGTACGCTGCGTTTTACCGTTAAGTAGTAAGTTAAGCGCAATTTCTAGGTCTGCATCTTTATCTACATATAGATGACAAACGCCTTTGTAATGCTGAATTACTGGGATCGTACTGTTTTCAGTAACAAAGTTAATTAAGCCTTCACCGCCACGTGGAATTATTAAGTCAATGCTTTCACGTTGCTGCATTAATTCCATTAATAGTGCACGATCTGGATCTGGAATCACTGAAATAAGTGATACTGGTAAGTTATGCTTTTCAAGTACGCTGTGCATCACACTTGCGATAGCTTGCGAACTTTTAAGTGCTTCTTTACCGCCACGTAAAATTACGCCATTACCTGATTTAAAACATAATGCGCCAGCGTCTGCTGTTACATTTGGGCGTGCTTCGTAAATCATACATACAACGCCAAGAGGTACGCGCATTTTACGAATTTTAATGCCATTTGGACGCTCTGTAATATCACGTAGCTGACCAACAGGATCGTCCAGGCTTACGATTACTTCAATGCCTTCTGCCATTGCTTCAATACGCTCATCGTTTAGCGTTAAGCGGTCGATCATTGAAGCTGCTAAGTTATTGTCGCGTGCTGCGCTTAGATCACTTTCGTTTTCTTTGATTATAAATGCTTTTTGCTCTCTTAATGCCGCTGCCATTTCAACTAGTACTTGATTTTTAGTCTCGGTATCGAGTAAAGCAAGTGTATGGGCAGCTTTAGCTGTCTGGCGTGAAATGTCCGTAATTAAACTCATGACTTCTCCAATAATGCGATATGTTTTTCAGATATAACTGGTCCAATTGAATCCTGCATTTTTTCGCTGAATTCACTCTGTTCGTTGTCTGCAATAAAGTTTAACAAACAGCTACTATAATTTGCGGTCGCTTTAGCTAAACGCGTACCGTCTTCACTACGTACTAAAATGGTATCACCAACAGCAAATTCACCATGGACTTCCATGATTTCATCACCGCGAATACATCCACTTTCACCTTCAAGGGATTCATCAAATGATCCATCAACAACAACTTCACCTTGCTCATTTGCTGTGTGTGTCATCCAATGTACAGAATCTTGCATCGGTTTTTCGTAAGGTAAAAATACGCTACCAGGATTTTCCCCAGCTAGCAGTTTCGTAAATGTTTCTTCTTTAAAGCCGTTTATAATATAAGTCGCGATACCATGTGACGTTGCTTTTTCTGCCGCTTCTATTTTGGTTTTCATGCCACCAGTACCAACAGCACTTGTAGCACATCCTGCCATAGCATAAATAGATTCATCAATTGATTTTATTTCAGGCAGTAACACCGCATCATCATGTAAGTTAGGGTTTTTATCATATAACCCATCAACGTCTGAGAATATTAATAAAGCATCGGCATCGGCTGCTGCTGCGACCATTGCTGATAAGTTGTCGTTATCACCCACTCTTAAGTCGTCGGTAGTTACAGCATCATTTTCATTAATAATAGGAAAAACACCATGCTCAAGTAAAGTAAACACTGTTTCGCGAATACTTTGGTAACGCTCGCGGTCACGTAAATCGCCGTGCGTTAATAATAGTTGCGCAGATGGAAAGTCAAAAAAGCGGTCCCACATGGCGATCATTTCTGTTTGGCCTGCTGCTGCCATTGCTTTTTTCATCACCACAGAGCGAGGTTTGTCTGATGGGAATAAATGCGCTCCAGCCGCTACAGAACCCGATGATACTAAAATCACCTCGATTCCACGGGCACGACAACGAACAATGAACTGTGCGATGGTTAATATGTAACGCGAACGGCAGCCATCTTGATCTGGTGCAATTAATGCACTACCTACTTTAAGTACGATACGTCGCCAATTTAACTTTTGCATAAATGCTCAACTTTCCATTTTATCTGCGCTCATCTTAATTAGACGAGCTAAAACTAAGTAGCTAGGTTTAAAACATAGCTTCGAATTTTTCTTTTCATTTAGGCAACACTTTTTTACACACACGCAAAAACCATATCTAAAACAAGAAGCTTAGATTTGAGGTCAAGTAAAAGTAGCAACAACCCAATAATATTGAGCAGCACTAATCAAAAAATTTAAAAGTGTTGTTTATGCATCGCTGTAAAAAGCTGTGTGTGGCTTTTTTATTAACAACATACATAGAGCCTCTAAAGTCTGATACACCAACAGATAGGGTGAAGACCAAAGGACCGAGATTTAACCGCCACGATGGGGGGCTAAATATTGAAAGTAATAGTTCAACTCAAACCTTTATTTACTTAAATAATTAAATAAACTTGTTTGGCAAAACCATACCAAGAATTCGGCAAATGATATTTTGTAATGCTCAAATACTAGAAACATCACTAACACATGATTATAAAGATTAAAAATGACGTTAAGATTAACAAGCCTGTTTTATCTTCAATAAACTTCGTTAGATGACTAATTATTAGAACACGAAGTATAATACACCAAATA
>NZ_PJBK01000001.1:0-1095 GCF_002836155.1 Pseudoalteromonas sp. GutCa3
CCTAGATTCAAATTGTAAGTGCATAACTTGTTTTGGCTAGATTAAGTGGTCAGTTGCTCATAAGCTAACTGCTTTTTCTCCGGCAAGAGATTTTACAATGAGACATTACAAACAACTGACCTATGCGCAAAGATGCCAGATCGCCGTTCTAAAGAAAAGCGGTTTTACGCAACAAAGTATTGCTGAGCTAACTAATTTATCGCAATCTACGATTTCAAGAGAGCTTTCTAGAAATACAGGTAAGCGAGGTTACAGACACAAACAAGCTCATGAGCGGGCTTTGTTTCGCCGAAGAAGTGTAAGAAAACCGCTTAAGATGACACCTGAAATAATAGCTTTAATTACCCAGAAGCTTAATGAGAAGTGGAGTCCTGAACAAATAACGGGATGGTTACGCAAAGAAAGTGAACGGTCTGTCAGCCATGAATGCATTTATCTGTATATCTGGGAAGATAAAAAAGCAGGTGGTGAGTTATACCTACATCTGCGCCGACACGGTAAGAAATATCACAAGCGCAGTCATGGTAAAACAAACCGAGGGCAAATAAAAAATCGCGTTAGCATTGAAGAGCGCCCACAAATAGTTGATGAGAAAGGCCGTATCGGAGATTGGGAAATAGATACCGTCATAGGCAAAGGTCATCGAGGTGCCCTTGTTACCATTGTAGAGCGGGTTACCCAATTCACTGTATCAACTCAGGTGGCAGGAAAAACAGCGGAAGCCGTCACTGCGGCGACGATAGAACTATTAAGGCCATATAGGTCAGCGCTTCATAGCATCACAGCTGACAATGGAAAAGAGTTCGCTTATCACGAGCAAATCACAGAGGCTTTAAGTGTACCTGTTTATTTTGCTCACCCTTATCACTCATGGGAGCGCGGATTGAATGAAAACACGAATGGATTACTACGTCAGTATTGGCCGAAGAGCACAGATTTTAAGGCGGTAACACCAGCACAAGTTATACCCGTACTTGAGCAACTTAATAATCGTCCGAGGAAGACACTTGGATTTGAAACGCCTGCAAAATTGATGCAGGATCACTTGGCGGCTAAAGCCGCCTAAACGTTATGCACTTCAGATTTGAATCCGCG
>NZ_PJBK01000002.1:0-990 GCF_002836155.1 Pseudoalteromonas sp. GutCa3
CTGTTTGCGCCAGACACAAAGCAAGTTGTGGGATTAATTGAACAGTCTCGCTGGAGTCGTGATATCAACACGATTGGAAAAAGAGAAAAACACGCGACGACTTCTTACGAAGAAAAAGAAAGTTACAAGTGGGAGTCAGCGTCACGAGCGATGGCAGAGCGGCTGCAAGGACAAATGGCGAACGTGATATCGGTGTGTGACCGCGAAGCGGACATCTACGAATACTTGCAGTATAAACTGACCGAGCAGCAACGATTCGTCGTACGCTCGATGCAAAGTCGTCATATTGAAGAAGGTGAGGATAAGCTCTATGCGTTTGCAAGCGAGCTGATGAGTGCAGGCACCAAACACATCCACATTGCACAAAAAGGAGGAAGAAAAGCCCGAAGCGCAACACTGGATATCACCTATGCGCCAGTGACACTCAAAGCGCCTTACAATAAGAAAGGACGCTCCCTCCCAGTTTACTATGTCGGCTGTGCAGAGAGAGGAAACGCTGAGAACGGCTTAAGCTGGCACCTATTAACCAGTGAACCAGTCACCAGCAAAGAAGACGCCTTAGCTATCATCACCTACTATGAGCACCGTTGGCTTGTAGAGGAATACCATAAAGTCTGGAAAAGTGATGGCACGGATATCGAAAGTTTACGCCTTCAAAGCCAAGATAACATGGAAAGATTGGTGACGATTAATGGCTTTATTGCGACGCGAATATTGCAACTAAAGTTCACCAATGAGCAGCCTGATTCTCCAAGTTGTGAACAACTGTTATCTCCCAAAGCATGGAAGTTATTGTGGTTAAAGAGAATAAAAACACCATTGCCTGAAACTGCTCCAAATATGTCATGGGCGTATCAGGAACTGGCAAAGTTAGGAGGCTGGAAAGATACCAAGCGCACAGGGCGTGCATCTGTGAAAGTGTTATGGCAAGGATGGCTTAAGTTACAAGCCATCCTGGAAGGCTACGATTTAGCAAAATCTCTTGAGTCA
>NZ_PJBK01000003.1:0-848 GCF_002836155.1 Pseudoalteromonas sp. GutCa3
GCAAACAAATACGTCAGCTCTCTCGATAATACGGGCCCTATGCCAGGGATAGACTCAAGTAGTTTCCTGTTTCTTTTTAAATCAGGTTCATTATCTATGTGGTTATCAATGTCAGATTTAAGCTGTTTAATTTCATCGTCTAAAAACGCGATAGTCACTTTTATCGATTGGCAAACACGTGCTGAAACGTTGCTGAATTCACTTGCTTCTAATCGGTTAGCTTCTCGTTGTCGGTTACTCTCAAGCGCATCTAAACGACGGATAAGGGCTTTAAGCTCTCTAACTTCTAATGCATCAGGTTGCCAATAACTAACGACTGCGTGCTTAGCACAGCCGTAATGAGCAAGCATCGTTGCATCAGATTTGTCTGTTTTATGAATTATGTTTAAAGCGTCTGCATACTTTTTAGCTTTACCGGGATTCGCTAAAATAATATTAAAGCCTTGCTCGTGTAAAAAATACATCAGAGCTTCATGATAAACACCCGTTGGTTCGAGGGTGATAACGAGCTCATTAGCAGCGCTTTTAGTTGTATTTAAAAGCCATTTTTCTATTGCTAAAAAGTCTTGATGCTTGTTTTTAAAGACTTTTGTTTTAATTTTGTTTGTAAGCTGGTCTCTCAACCACGATAAATCAATCTTCTCTTTACTAATATCAATGCCGATAAACATCATCTCTACTTACTCCCCTTGTACATACAGCATCTACTTAAAAAAAGTGTGCTTGGATACCATTCAGTTTCTGAGAATAGAAAGTCAGGGCCTTATCTACGGAGCAGTATTAAATACTAGACGCACAGGCAAGCTCACTGACTTCGATGTGATAAATGATAGCTAATCATTTATCAA
>NZ_PJBK01000004.1:0-419 GCF_002836155.1 Pseudoalteromonas sp. GutCa3
TAATACGCTATGAGCTAACAAGCCTCGTTGTTTTGCTCCTCGTCCGACATGACCCAAATCATCTCGAATGGAGGAATGTTTATAAATTAGTGTGGTCGTGTCTTCTAATGCGAGCAATAAGTTATGACTTTTTGCTTGTTCAACCGTGGCTTTAAAGCCTGACTCTGCTATAGCCGTTGCGTCAATATTCTCGTTGCGAATAAAGCGGTAGGCACCTTCCATATCGGCGGGGGATTGAGTGATGTTTACAAGTGGTTTTCCTGGTTCATTTGCAAGCGTTGATGCTAACTTTACCAGACGCGCTGTTCTTCTTGGATCACCTAAGTCCGATTTACCGAATTGTTGTTTTGCCCAATGAGTATGTTCGTTAATCATAATGTGCCCTCAAACAAGATTTGAAGATCTGATCATGACATTGA
>NZ_PJBK01000005.1:0-346 GCF_002836155.1 Pseudoalteromonas sp. GutCa3
TTGTAACCTAGTGGGCTAAGTAAAAACCGAGCAACAAAGAGTTAATCGTCCCTAGAAAGAACCCTTTGGGCAGCGCATGTTTGGTATTTATGCTGCGTTATCGCCTATTCATGGGGAATAACCACACTACATAGGCTCCGCCTTGCCTAAAAGCCAAACATACTGCTGCAAATTCACCCACCAAAGATCAACACGCCCTAGTGACTGCAAAATCAATATCATTGCACCACCGGCTAATTTTAAAGTTGGGCGTACCACTAAAAAGTTTGAAATACTTAATAGTGGTTACAACATGGGAGTTGATACTGCTAAGACCTTTTTAGCTAAATAACTGCATTATTTAACC
>NZ_PJBK01000006.1:0-284 GCF_002836155.1 Pseudoalteromonas sp. GutCa3
GAGTAGTGATAAAACATAAAAATACTGTTTTTGGCTTTCTCATTTACTCCTCTTTTACTTCTCATCGTGCAAATAGAAGCTTTTAAAGGGCGAATTATCCACAAAGAGGTTAAGAGGCGCTGCGCTTTTCGGAGTTTTTAAAGTAAGTGATACATATTGGCCGATCTGGTTTTTCTCAGTTATTACTGATTACTTTATCTTTGTGAAAGAAATTACTTATATTTTTAATAATAATTAAAATAAAAACGTATTGCGGAGGGGGAGAATACCTAAGCAACAGCAAT
>NZ_PJBK01000007.1:0-282 GCF_002836155.1 Pseudoalteromonas sp. GutCa3
GTTGCGGTGCCTGAAATAGTTGGGGTGGTGTCGTTACTATCAGCCAGTGCATCTATCGTGATCACCGGTGCTAAAGTATCAACCTCGCCAGTCGTAGTTGCTGTGGTTTCATTGCCCGCAGTATCTGTAGCCGATACCTCAACAGTAAATTCACCTTCACTTAATTCGTTCGGCACATCAACACTAAAGGTGCCATCAGCGAGTACTTCTGTAGTGATAGTTTGTGGGTTACCGGCTTCATCAGTCACGGTAATAGTAACAACCGTGCCTTCTGGCTCACCT
>NZ_PJBK01000008.1:0-261 GCF_002836155.1 Pseudoalteromonas sp. GutCa3
TTGTAAAGAGAACAACACTTATTGTTTTGGGTCTGTAGCTCAGCTGGTTAGAGCGCACCCCTGATAAGGGTGAGGTCGGTAGTTCAAATCTACTCAGACCCACCACTTCTTATCTAATTAAGAAGATGGTTAAAACAATAAGTACCAGCATATGTGGGGCTATAGCTCAGCTGGGAGAGCGCCTGCCTTGCACGCAGGAGGTCAGCAGTTCGATCCTGCTTAGCTCCACCACTTACTTCTTAAAAATAAATATTCTTTATC
>NZ_PJBK01000009.1:0-254 GCF_002836155.1 Pseudoalteromonas sp. GutCa3
TAAAGTAATTTGAAAAGAAAAACTGTAATCAGTAGTCTGTTCAAATTACCCGTCGACTCGGTTAGTCGGCACCATTTATTTAAAGTTAATTGTAAAGTATCACAATTAATTAGCACAGTTTATGTGCCTCGATAGCTCAGTCGGTAGAGCAGAGGATTGAAAATCCTCGTGTCCGTGGTTCGATTCCGCGTCGAGGCACCATTTATTGAGAAGCCTTGCTTATGCAAGGTTTTTTTATTTTAAGTGCTTTATAA
>NZ_PJBK01000010.1:0-217 GCF_002836155.1 Pseudoalteromonas sp. GutCa3
GTTTCACTACTGAGTTCGGCATGGAATCAGGTGGGTCCAAAACGCTATTGTCACCAAGCAAATTAGGTGCAAAGAATCAATGACAAGCACGTAGTGCTACCATTTTCTTTGCGCAAGGTGCCTCAACTTTAACGCTACGCGCTAAGAGTCACCTCTTGAATTTGGAAAATATCTGATAATATTTTTTAAGTCTTTCTAAGTAATATCTACTTTAGTC
>NZ_PJBK01000011.1:0-94047 GCF_002836155.1 Pseudoalteromonas sp. GutCa3
CTTATATTCTATAAGTGGGTTTAAAGCCTCTGAGAGTAAAATATGATTATTGGGTTCATTATAAATATACCTACGAAGTTTAATGGTTGACTGTAATGCAGTAATTGAAAAAACAAGAAGTAAAGTTGTAAATATTAAACTAGTTATTTTAATTAAGCTAATATTGGGCTTAATTTCTAAGTTTTTAATGTTACATAATCGAATGATAGAGTAGATTATAGTAATAAAAACGATGAAATGTAATGTTGATTGGTAAAAAGGGTGTTCTGTTTGTGTATGCAAAAAAATAGGTAGTAGTATCAATAATAAGCAAGCTTTATAATTATTGATACCATTATAGATAAGGTAGAAAAAATAGCTAAATAGTACTAAAAAGCTCACAGCTATTAAAACCCCACCTTCCACTATCCAAAGTAGCAGTTCATTATGAGGGTGTGGGATTCTCTTTCCATAATTAATGTTTTCTCGAACAGCTGATTTTTTTGCTGAGTATTTCAAAATTTCATTATGGAAACTGCCGTACCCATGGCCAGTAAGCGGTTTCTGTAAAAAAAGTCCTAAGCTATCACTATATATATATAATCTAATTTGTGGTGTGCTAATCACATCTTTTTTTACTACGTATTCATTTCCTGAACTATTTGGAAGGTTTTTTGCTAAAAAATGAGCTAATAGAATAAGAGTTGTGAACAAAACAATAGATTTGTAGCTTTTCTCTTTTAAATAAGTAAACAAATAATAAAAAGCAATGATTGCGCCTGCCAACAAACCGGTTCTTGATTGAGTAAGAAAAAGAACCCAAATATTTACAAAAGCAATAGCCGTCAATAGTACCGTGAAATTACTTTTCTTAACTACCTTTAATAAATATAGTGCTATTGCCAACCCTGTTGACGTATAGCTTGCTAATACGTTTACTTGCTGAAATATACCAGTAGGCCTGCCATACTCAATTTTTATTGCAAAATAGCTATGCTTGGTCATTAGATAATTTTGATACAGAGAAAAGCAAGATGATATGAACGTTGAAATACAGATAACAAAAAGTAAAAGGGTTATTTGCTCTTTTGAAGGATTATATTGGCATAAAGAAAAATAATAAACCAAACCTAGGATTATAGTAAAAAAGCGCGGTAGGGCTTTGAAGGATTGAGCATTATCGCTCCAAAGAAAAGGGATTGTAATTGCAAGTAAAAAAAAACATGAAGCTATAAAGAATTTATCAATTGTGAATTTATTTTTTAGGCAGGCAATGTGTATTAAGGTAAATGTTACAATACCAAGGCTAAACAACGTAAAAGCATTAAACGGCAGAGAGTAGCCTGAACCACCAATGTTTGGTATGTAAAATAGAATACTAATAATAAAAAGAGGGGAAAAAATAAATGTTGTTCTATAGATGTTATTCAAACTTGATACCAAATAATAAGAGCGCAAGTGCGCTCTTATTCATTATACTAGTTACAGCTAGTTGGTTTATGTTCATCATCAGCATCTGTTGAACAAGTCCATGCACCAGCTGTTGAGCGAGTTAAAGTAACTATTTTACCGCTAACAGCTGGACCACCAGCTACGGTACCTTTGATTGTGCCTGCGCCATCAGCAGGTGTTGAAGCAATTACCGTTGCAGAACAAGCTTTATTGTTTATTCCCATTTGGGCTGCAGTCATAGTTGCAGAAGCAGTCCCTTCATTCATCTTTATTTCGAAAGCAGTTTTACCTGGTGATATTTCAGCTAAACAAGCCGTAACTTGTGATTTAGATGTGTAATTTTGATACGCAGGCAATGCAATTGCAGCAAGAATACCGATGATTGCTACTACAATCATTAATTCAATTAGGGTGAAACCCTGTTGTTTTTGAGTCATTGTTTTCATGTTTCCTCTCCTAAAGGATAGATTTTTGTAACTTAAATCACTTAAGCGACAAAATGCCTCACTTAATTTAACTGATTTACTTTACAGTTTTACTTAAAATTAATTTTATTACACTTTAGCTTTAGAGTATGAAACACAAAAGCCGTATGTGAATTCATTATGTTTAGTACTAACTATAAAAGTTTACTAAGTGCACTACATGTTGTAGCAACAAATAGTATAGGCATAAAGTAAGTAGTTTAGTTGCTTTAGTTTTTAATTATGTCTTTAAAAACTAAAGGTACTAGTTATTTATGACTACCTTTTAAAATAAAATAGTACAACAGAATTAGTCTACCATTTTATTTTAGTATTTAGCACGTATCTTCTTATAAAAAAGCGATTTTATTTAACAAAACGTTACAAAGTAAGCCTTTCGGGTTATTTAATGCTTTTTTACTTAACTTGTCAATCGATTAGCGGTATTAATTGGCAGTTGTTGCTTTAAAATTGTTCAAAACGCATCGATAAATCGATTGATTGTAAGTTTTTTGTTAACGCTCCGCTTGATATAAAATCGACACCGGCTTGTGAATAAGTTTTGAGCGTTTCGAGGGTCATATTGCCTGAAACCTCTAATTTTGCGCGCTTGTTGGTCAAAATTACGGCTTGTTTAATTTGCTCTACGCTAAAGTTGTCGAGCATTATTATGTCGGCGCCAGCTTCAATTGCTTGCTTAAGTTCAGGGAGTGATTCTACTTCGACCTCGACAGGTTTGTTTGGGTGGTTTTGTTTAGCTTGAGCTACTGCTTTGTTTATTGTGCCACAAGCCGCTATGTGATTTTCTTTAATTAAAAAAGCATCAAATAATCCAATTCGATGGTTTGCACCCCCGCCACATTTTACTGCGTATTTTTGAAGAGCGCGCAGACCAGGTATGGTTTTGCGTGTATCGAGTAGTTGCGTAGTTGTACCACTTAACTCTTTTACGTAATGCGCTGTAGTAGTTGCTGTACCCGATAAGGTTTGCACAAAGTTAAGGGCAGTTCGTTCGGCAGTTAATATTGAACGAGCCGAGCCAATAGCGGTAAATAATGTGCTGTTTGCTTTAACTGCGTCGCCGTCGTTTATTAGTACATTAACCTTAACGCTTGGGTCTACTTGTTTGAATACTTCAAGGATGATGTCTTTTCCACAAAAAATGCAGTCTTCGCGGGTAATTACTTTGGCGTTGGCTTGCTCGCTCTGAGGGATAAGCTGCGCGGTAATATCGCCTTCTTGCGCGGTTTGATAATTTAGATCTTCGTCGAGTGCAAGAGTGACAAGTTGGCTAACTAAAGAGTGCGGGATAGACATAATAAAAGCTCATAAGCGTTAATAAATTAAGCAAATTTTACTATGTTTATAAAAGAAAGAGAAGCGATTGCCTTTTCGCCAATATAAAGATAAGCGCTTGAAGTAAATTCGCACCTACGTGTGGGTTTGAATTATCTGTAGGTGAGGTTTTATACCTCGCTTGTTACTATCATTTTTATAATAAATCCATTAGCATCAGTGCTATGTATATCTTGATATTTATATAATAAACGTATCATGAAAATAGATTTAAGCGGTGTTTTAAGTACGGTAGCGCAGCGGCCTTGTTCGCATTTTGATGAGCGCCCTGATGAGGCTGATATTTCTTTATTGGTGATTCACAATATATCATTGCCAGCAGGGCAGTTTGGTACATCTTTCGTTGATGAGTTATTTATGGGTAGCATTGATTGCAATGCTCATCCGAGTTTTAGTGACTTAAATAATTTACGTGTATCGGCCCATTGCTTTATAAAGCGCACCGGTGAGGTTATACAATACGTGCCTTTTGAAAAGCGCGCTTGGCATGCAGGGCAATCTGAGTTTGAGGGGGTACCTGCTTGTAATAACTTTAGCATTGGCATTGAGCTTGAAGGTACCGACACCGCTCCATATTCTTTAGCACAGTACAAAACATTAACTATTATTAGTAAATCTATAATGCAACGCTATCCAAAAATTACCCCTTCGCGTATTGTTGGGCATTGCGATATTGCCCCTGGGCGTAAAACAGATCCTGGCAGTAGCTTTAATTGGCCATTGTTTTTTAATATGCTTGAACAACTAAGTTAAGAGAGTTATTCCCATGATTTTAGTTTCTATAATAATTGCATTAATACTAGAGCGCTTAGGCGCTCGGTCTAATTACTGGCAGATAAGTTATTACGCAAATGGTTATTTAAATCGCTCTAATAAATTACTTGGTGATAAGGGCTTATTTAGCTCAGCACCGGGCTTTTTAATTTGGCTTTTGCTTCCGGTGATTGCGATGGCGCTAATTTATTGTTTGTCAGATTTTGTATTGTGGCAGTTGGGCATTAATATCGCGGTGCTTTTGGTTTGCTTTGGTTGTGCTAAGCAGCGTGCTTTATATAAGTCGTACTTAAATGCGTTAACGCGAGATGACGGTACTGCTGCATCTTTATATGCGTTGCAAATAGGTCAAAAGCGTACAGAAGGCATCGATGGTGGTGAGACCTTTGGGCAAACATTGGCGTGGGTAAACTTTAGATTTTACTGTGCGGTTATTTTTTGGTTCGTTGTTTTAGGCGCGCCAGGCGCGGTTTTATATGCACTGGTACGTACTTTAGCTGATTTAGTACGAGAAGATCATAAAGTAATATTTGCTAAGCGTTTTAAACTTATACATAAACTACTGTTCTGGCTCGACTGGTTACCTGCACGCATTACAAGCTTTGGTTATTTAGTAATAGGTAACTTTAATAAAGGCACAAGCTGTTGGCTACGTTACGTACTTAACTTTAAATCTCCAAACCGAGAAGTAGTAACATGTACTGCACTGGCTGCAGAGCAAGTTGAAAAGCGTTATTACGGCTGTACCTACGAGGCCACTTGTATGATTAAGCTTGTTAAGCGCAATGTATTATTTTACTTAGTACTTATAGCACTACTTACATTATTTGGTGGACTGTCTTAAGTTAATACCTTTTTAATAAAGTACCTTATGCAATGTAAGGTGCTTTAATCTCTTCCTGCAATTTTTAAACACAATAAAATAGAGCTAATATTCTAATTCCTTCTGGTCAGACCAATTGTTTCCATCCTATTAACGTTATAACAATTTTTGTAAATTGCGCATTGTTTAATCTTCGTTCAAAATGCGTTACGCTACTTTAATTGCTCAAGCTACCTGTAAATTGACAGCTAATAAGGTTTTTGATACCGTATTGAAAATTTTTGGTATGACCAATTTACCTTTTGGGTAAATCATACTACTCAAAGCCCCGCTTTATGGGCTCTTGGTATTTATACAACGCGGACGTTGATTCATGTCTTTAAAGATCAAAGCAGCAAAGTTATCTGATGTTATTTTACAGCAACTCGAGAACATGATTCTTGAAGGCTCGTTAGCACCAGGTGAAAAGTTGCCACCAGAGCGTGAACTAGCAAAGCAATTTGAAGTGTCTCGCCCGTCACTGCGTGAGGCAATTCAAAAATTAGAAGCGAAAGGTTTAGTTACGCGTCGCCAGGGTGGCGGCACGTTTGTAAAAAATCAGCTCGAAGAAGGGCTTACTGATCCACTTTTTGATTTGATTAGTAAACACCCTGAGTCGCAGTTTGATTTACTTGAATTTCGTCATGCATTAGAAGGGATTGCTGCTTACTACGCGGCACTGCGCGGGACCAGCAACGATTTTAGCAAAGTGAAAGAAAGCTTTGATAAAATTGCCCTTGTTAATGATGATTTACAGCAAAAAGCAAAAGCAATTAATGCATTTCACTTTAGCGTGGCAGAAGCCTCGCATAATGTGGTGTTACTGCATTTAGTAAGAGGCATGAAAGCGCTGCTTGAGCAAAATGTATTGCAAAATTTAACTGTTTTATTAAAAAAGTCAGATATTAGCAGTCAATTAGCCCAACACAGGCGTTTATTAATGGATGCCGTTATTGACGGTAATCCAGAACAAGCCCGTTTAGCAAGTAATGCGCACTTAGCATTTATAGAAGAAGCACTACTTGAAGCAGGCAAAGAACATTCGCGAATTGAACGTAGTTTAAGACGCACTAAACAAAATTAAGTTAGTACATAACTACTTTGAACACACAAATTAAGTAGCTGTGATATTAAATTAACAATATTCGTATTTTAAACATAAGGAAACCTCCATATGTCTGAAGTCAATAAAATTGACGTAGACGCGCTAGAAACACAAGAGTGGTTACAAGCTCTTGAATCAGTTGTGCGCGAAGAAGGTGTTGAACGAGCTCAGTTTTTACTTGAGCAAGTATTAGAGCAAGCCCGTTTAGACGGCGTTGATATGCCAACGGGTATTACCACGAACTACGTTAATACTATTCCTGTAGATCAAGAACCTGCTTACCCGGGTGATGTAAATCTTGAGCGTCGTATTCGTTCAATTATACGTTGGAACGCGATTATGATCGTTCTACGTGCATCTAAAAAAGATCTCGACTTAGGCGGCCATATGGCGTCTTACCAATCATCTGCTGCATTTTATGAAGTGTGTTTTAACCACTTTTTTAAAGCGCCAAATGATGTAGACGGTGGTGACTTAGTTTATTACCAAGGTCATATTTCTCCAGGTATTTATGCACGTGCATTTGTTGAAGGTCGTTTATCGGCTGCACAACTAGATAACTTCCGCCAAGAAGTTGATGGCGAAGGCTTACCATCGTACCCTCACCCTAAGTTAATGCCTGAATTTTGGCAGTTCCCTACGGTATCAATGGGCTTAGGTCCTATTTCGTCTATTTACCAAGCACGCTTCTTAAAATACTTAGATGGTCGTGGCTTAAAAGATACTAAAAACCAACGTGTATACGCGTTTTTAGGTGACGGTGAAATGGATGAGCCAGAATCACGCGGTGCAATCTCTTTTGCTGCACGTGAAAAACTAGATAACCTTTGTTACTTAGTTAACTGTAACTTACAGCGTTTAGATGGCCCAGTTATGGGTAACGGTAAAATTATTCAAGAGCTAGAAGGCTTGTTTAAAGGCGCTGGCTGGAACGTAATTAAACTAGTGTGGGGCAGCGGTTGGGATATTCTTCTAGCTAAAGACACAACGGGTAAATTACTACAGTTAATGAACGAAACTGTTGATGGCGATTACCAAACATATAAAGCTAAAGATGGCGCGTACGTACGCGAAAACTTCTTTGGTCGTTACCCAGAAACAGCTGCACTTGTTGCTGACATGACAGATGACGAAATTTTCGCGCTTAAGCGTGGTGGTCATGAGTCATCAAAATTATTTGCTGCATTTAAAAAAGCAGAAGACACTAAAGGCCGTCCAACTGTAATTCTTGCTAAAACTGTAAAAGGTTACGGCATGGGTGAAGCAGCTGAAGGTAAAAACATTGCGCACCAAGTGAAAAAAATGGACATGTCGCATGTTGCGCATTTACGTTCACGCCTTGGTCTTGATGATTTAGTATCTGAAGAGCAACTTGCAGAACTACCTTATTTAGAGCTTGAAGAAGGTTCACCTGAGTATAAATATCTACATGCGCGTCGTGATGAACTTAAAGGTTATACACCTAAGCGTATTCCACGTTTTAGTGAAAAACTTACGTTGCCAGAAGTAGACGCGTTTAAGCCGCTACTTGAAGAACAAAAACGTGATATTTCAACCACTATGGGTTTTGTTCGTGCACTTAATATCTTATTAAAAGATAAAGGCATTGGTAAAAACATCGTACCAATTATTGCCGATGAAGCGCGTACATTTGGTATGGAAGGTTTATTCCGTCAAATCGGTATTTACAATCCGCATGGCCAAAACTATACGCCACAGGATCGTGATATTGTTTCTTACTATAAAGAAACTGTATCTGGGCAAGTGCTTCAAGAAGGTATTAATGAGTTAGGTGCAATGTCGTCATGGGTTGCTGCTGCAACTTCATACAGCACTAACGATTTACCAATGATCCCATTCTACATTTACTACTCTATGTTTGGTTTCCAACGCGTTGGTGACATGGCATGGATGGCGGGCGATCAACAAGCACGTGGTTTCTTATTAGGTGCTACTGCGGGTCGTACAACGTTAAATGGTGAAGGCTTGCAACACGAAGATGGTCACAGTCATATTCTTGCTAATACGGTTCCTAACTGTATTTCTTATGACCCAACTTACGCGTTTGAAGTAGCTGTTATTGTACAAGACGGTATTCGTCGTATGTACGGTGATGACCAAGAAAATATTTACTACTACCTAACGCTTATGAACGAAAACTACCATCAGCCAGCTATGCCAGAAGGCGCTGAAGAAGGTATCCGTAAAGGTATTTACAAGCTTGAAAGTTACGAAGGTAAAAAAGCCAACGTACAGCTATTAAGCTCAGGTACTATTATGACTGAAGTGCGTAAAGCCGCTACGATTCTAAGCGAAGAGTATGGCATTGCGTCTGACGTGTTCTCTGTAACGTCTTTCAACGAATTAACGCGTGAAGGTCAAGATGTTGAACGTTTCAACATGCTTAATCCTGAAGGCGAGCAAAAAACAGCATTCATCACAAGCGTATTAAACGACTCTGTGACTGTTGCAGCAACGGATTACATGAAAAACTACGCAGAACAAGCGCGTTCATTCATTCCAAGCAGCAACTACAAAGTGTTAGGTACAGATGGTTACGGTCGTTCTGATAGCCGTGAAAACCTACGTCGTCACTTTGAAGTTAACGCGGGCTACGTTGTTGTTGCTACGTTATCTGAACTTGCTAAACGCGGTGAAGTTGAGAAGTCAGTAGTTGTTGAAGCACTTAAAAAGTTCAACATCGACACTAACAAACTTAACCCACTGTACGCATAAGAGGTTTGCAATGAGTATTGAAATTAAAGTACCAGATATTGGTGACGATGAAGTAGAAGTAACCGAAATATTAGTAAGCGTTGGCGACAAAGTAGATGTGGACCAATCATTATTAAATGTTGAAGGCGACAAAGCATCAATGGAAATACCTGCTTCGCAAGCGGGTACAGTTAAAGAAATTAAAGTAAACGTTGGCGACACCGTTACAACAGGCTCTTTAGTATTTTTGTTTGAAGGCGAGAGTGAAAGCACTGGTGAAGAAAAAGCATCAGCCGCTGCTCCAGCTAAATCTGAAGAGGCAGCACCTGCTGCTTCTACAGGTTCTTCAACTAAAGAAGTAACCGTACCAGATATTGGCGATGATGAAGTTGAAGTAACTGAAATCATGGTTGCTGTTGGTGACACCGTTTCAGAAGAGCAATCTATCTTAAACGTTGAAGGCGACAAGGCAGCAATGGAAGTTCCAGCTCCATTTGCCGGTATAGTTAAAGAAATTAAAGTCGCCGCTGGCGATACAGTTAAAACAGGCTCATTAGTGTTTGTCTTTGAAGTAGCAGGAAGCGAATCTGCAGCACCGGCTAAAGAGTCGGCTCCTGTAGAAGCGCCAGCAGCTAGCTCAACAGCAAATGCAGCACCAAGTACTAAAGACGTTAATGTACCTGATATTGGTGGCGATGAAGTTGAAGTAACTGAAATTATGGTTGCAGTTGGCGATACGGTTGAAGAAGATCAATCAATCTTAAACGTTGAAGGCGACAAAGCTGCAATGGAAGTACCAGCTCCATTTGCAGGTACAGTTAAAGAAATTAAAGTAGCCGCTGGCGATAAAGTATCGACTGGCTCATTAATTTTTGTATTTGAAGTTGCAGGCAGCGCGCCAGTAGCAGCACCTGCACCAGCTGAAAAATCAGCACCTGCAGCTGCGGCTAAAACTGAGCCGGCACCGGCTCAAGCAGCACCAGCAAAAGCAAGTAATGAAAGCTTCACAGAAAACAACGCGTATGCTCATGCATCACCTGTTGTTCGCCGTTTAGCGCGTGAGTTTGGTATTAACCTGGCTAATGTTAAAGGCACTGGTCGCAAAGCCCGTATAGTTAAAGAAGACGTGCAAAACTACGTTAAAAACTTAGTTAAGCAAGTTGAGTCTGGTCAATTGTCAGCAGGTAGTAGCGCTGGTGGTAGCGAGCTTGGTCTTATTCCATGGCCTAAAGTTGATTTTGCTAAGTTTGGCGAAATTGAAGAGCAAAAGCTGTCTCGTATTCAAAAGCTATCAGGCAAAAACTTACACCGTAACTGGGTGCAAATCCCACATGTTACACAGTTTGACGAAGCTGATATCACAAGCCTAGAAGTATTCCGTAAAGAGCAAAATGTGCTTAGCGAGAAGAAAAAGCTGGGTGTTAAAATTACGCCGCTTGTGTTTGTAATGAAAGCAGCTGCAAAAGCACTTGCTGAATTTCCAAAATTCAACTCATCGCTTTCTGAGGACGGCGAAAGCTTAATCCTTAAAAAGTACATTAACATTGGTGTTGCAGTTGATACGCCAAACGGTTTAGTTGTACCAGTGTTTAAAGATGTTGATAAAAAAGGCATTATTGAACTATCACGCGAATTAATGGAAGTATCTGTTAAAGCACGTGACGGTAAGCTTACATCGTCTGATATGCAAGGTGGTTGTTTTACTATTTCTAGCCTTGGCGGTATTGGCGGTACGGCATTTACGCCGATTGTTAATGCACCAGAAGTGGCTATTTTAGGTGTGTCTAAATCTGAAATGAAACCTAAATGGAATGGCAAAGAGTTTGAACCAAAACTAATGGTTCCGCTGTCTATGTCATACGACCATAGGGTTATTGACGGAGCCTTAGCTGCACGCTTTACTGTGACTCTTGCAAGTTACATGAGCGATATTCGCCAATTGGTGATGTAATCGCTGGACAATGAATAGAATCAAATCCCAGCCAGTTGTTTTTAGCTGGGATTTTTACCATTTGCAATGATACAATCTTTGCACAAATTTGTGATCTGCTCTCACTTTCTGCCTTGCAGAAACATGGCAGTTAAACTTTAGGGCAGTGTCCCGTTCAAACAATTAAGGTAATAGCATGAGCAACGAATTAAAAACTCAAGTTGTTGTACTAGGCGGTGGTCCTGGTGGTTACTCTGCGGCATTCCGCGCTGCTGACTTGGGCTTAGAAGTTACATTGGTAGAATCTCGTGAAACATTAGGCGGCGTATGTCTTAATGTTGGTTGTATTCCTTCAAAAGCACTTTTACACGTAGCTAAAGTGATTGATGATGCAGCTGAAATGTCATCTCATGGTGTTACTTTTGGCGCACCAAAGATCGATCTTGACCAAGTTCGTACTTGGAAAGATTCTGTAGTTGGCCAGTTAACTGGTGGACTAGAGGGCATGGCTAAAATGCGTAAAGTGAAAGTTGTATCTGGTTACGGCAAATTCACTGGCAGCAATACTTTAGTAGTTGAAGGCGAGAAAGACTCTACAACTATCACGTTTGATAACGCGATTATTGCAGCAGGTTCTAAACCAGTTAACTTACCTTTCATCCCACAAGATGACCGTGTAATTGATTCAACTGGCGCGCTAGAGCTTAAAGATGTACCAGAAAAACTACTTGTACTTGGTGGTGGTATTATCGGTCTTGAAATGGGTACGGTTTACCGTGCACTAGGTTCTGCAATTGATGTTGTAGAATTTGCTGACCAATTAGTTCCAGCAGCTGATAAAGACATTATCAAAATTTACCAAAAATACGTAAGCAAAAAATTCAACGTAATGCTTTCAACTAAAGTTGTTGGTGTTGAAGCTAAAAAAGATGGCTTATACGTAACGTTTGAAGGTAAAAACGCACCAGCAGAACCTGTACGTTACGACAAAGTGCTTGTTGCAGTTGGCCGTACTCCAAACGGTAACTTACTTGATGCTGAAAAAGCGGGCGTAAACGTTGATGAGCGTGGCTTTATTAATGTTGATAAGCAATTACGTACTAACGTAAGCCATATTTTTGCAATTGGTGACTTAGTTGGCCAGCCTATGCTTGCGCATAAAGCGGTTCATGAAGGTCATGTTGCTGCAGAAGTTATTTCTGGTCAGAAGCATTTCTTCGACCCTAAATGTATTCCTTCGATTGCGTATACTGACCCAGAAATCGCTTGGGTAGGTGTTACTGAGAAAGAAGCAAAAGAGCAAGGCCTAAAAATTGAAACTGCGGTATTCCCGTGGGCAGCATCTGGCCGTGCTATTGCATCATCTCGTACTGAAGGTTCTACTAAACTTATTTTTGATAAAGAAAGTGGCCGTATAATCGGTGGTGCTATGATCGGTATTAACGCGGGCGAAATGCTTGGCGAAATCGGTTTAGGTATTGAAATGGGTGCTGATGGTGAAGACTTAGCGCTTACTATTCATGCTCACCCTACATTGAATGAATCAATCGGCCTTGCAGCTGAAATTTTTGAAGGTTCGATCACTGACTTACCAAACAAAAAAGCAGTTAAAAAGAAGTAATTTAACTTTTTAGCATTTGTTTGAAAACCCAAGCCTGGCTTGGGTTTTTTTATGGGTGAAAGAGCAGGTTTTAAATTACAGTGTTTTAATTATGCGTAGGTGCGGCTTTATGCCGCGTTTTTTAAATTCAAAAAATTGCGCGAGGTAAACTCGCGACTACGGGGGCGCTTGTTAAATTAAAAACTTGCGCGAGGTAAACTCCGCATACGGGTTTTTATTACTTTGTTGATGCCTAACCTGAGCGCTAGAATATCCATCTCACAGCCCTTACATATCTATTATCACCAAATATAGCTACAATGCGCGCCTAATTAATTGAAGGTAAATACAGTGAAAAACTCAGTTTTAGCATTACGCGCTCAACAAATAAGTGAATCCCGTCGAGAGTTTAATGCTCGAGGCGGTAAATTAGATCGCTGTGAGCAATGCTTAATAGCTAAGCACTACTGTATTTGTAAAGGTGTTGAGCATGCAGATTGTAAAGCAGCTGTGTGCTTATTAATGTATCACAATGAAAGTTTTAAACCTTCTAATACTGGGCGCTTAATTGCTGAAATAGTGCCAGATAACCATGCCTTTAGATGGGATAGAACAGACCCTAACCCCGCTCTTTTAGCTTTGATAAGCGATTCACAATATCAGCCAATGGTAGTATTCCCTGCTGAAGATGTAGAAGAGGGCAGGGCCATTACCGAAATAAGTATTGAAGAGGGTAAAAAACCGCTATTTATATTTTTAGATGGTACCTGGCGTGAAGCTAAAAAAATGATTCGCAAAAGCCCATACTTAGATAACTTGCCTGTACTTTCTGTTACTGCTGATAAACTATCTGATTATCGATTACGTGTTGCCCCTCATGCGCATCAACTAGGCACTGCTGAAGTGGCTATTATGGTGCTAGCGCTTGCGGGAGAAATGGATGCATCTTCTAAATTAGAACAGCATTTTATTAAGTTTCGTGATGCGTATTTGCTTGGTAAGCGCAATAAAGGCCGACCGCTAGAAGAGTAGTTTTACGCAGTTAAGCGAAAGCTTGCTGCTCTTTTAAGTGAGCAAGTGCTTTATTTTGAATTGCTCTGAAGCCTTCCTCAGATGTTAATTGTAAAACCGTATTATATAATTGGCTTACGCTATTGTGAGCCTGAATAAACGAGGTGCAGTCCTCACCAATCATATCCTTAGCCTCTTCGACTCGCTTTAAAAAGTAACAGCTAATATCGGTTTTTCCCTTAAAGTGAGTAGTCGCAATAGCGTTTGCTATTCTATTAAGCTGATAACTAAATTCATCAGGTCGAGAACCCTCACCCCATTTACTAATAGAAATATCGCTTTCTAACTGGATAATTACGTTAAGTATGTTTTTAAACTCACTCATTGGCATATTTAAAAAGTTATAACCTTTGGGGCTAAATAAAGCTTTATACGGATTTTCGTTGGGAGTTTGGGCACTAAAAACACCAATTGGTTTTGCTGTACTTGCGTCTGATACTTTACATAAAAAGGTATTGCTTTGCGGCATTTTAAAATTCATATCCATTGAGTATTTATGATCCTTGCGTTACTTAGTTATCGGCGCAATTAATGAAAAACTTAGCGAAATTTAAAATATTAATAAAGTATTTGAAGGTATTAATATTGATTAGCTGGGATGCAGTATTACCCTGCAAAAGTTAGTGGTAGTTGCTTAGAGCTTTACTAAACCCAAATTTTAGGCAAAGAAAAGCGCGCTCTATCTCTAGGCGCGCTTGCGGAATCTTCTAATTTTCTGCATCCTGCAATTGAACTTAATCAACTCCAATTTTTACTAATCCATGTTTATTACTATATTACTTTTTAGTTCTATGTAATGTAGACCATCCGGGCCTGTATCCTTAAATTCCTAAACATCCTGTAGGGTAAATACTATTACCAAATCCTTAATTACACTTCCTAGTGTATCCCTATTTTAACCAATCCATTGTGTTGCCTTAAAGGCCTGTCCATTTATTCCTTAAACATCCTGTTAAACAACTTAGCCGTGTTGTTATCCTTTTCGCATCTTCCTGACGCTGTCCTTTTTACAACATTGCGTTGTGATACTCATCCTGAGCCTGTCCTAAAATCCGTGTTGTCCTGGTAACCTAATCATTGGTTGGTTGAGTAAGCAGTCCATTTCCTTTTACTCAATAAGCGTCATTGCTTGGTTGATGCGTAAATTATAGTGCAATAGAGCAACTAAAATAGGGATAAAACTACGTTCAATTAGTATTTATGCAATAGTAATAATGTAAAAGTTCAATTAATACATGTTGTTAGGTTGTTTTTGTGTGTTTTTTATCTTGATTTTTACTCATTAGCTGTCACATCCGTGAGACATCTCTTACACTGCATTTCCTTTTTGGGCGTTATTTACATATTTACATTTATTTAAAGTGTGCACTTTTTGAATGAGCGCGGTAGAATTCGATGATAATAACAATTATTTAGGTGAAATAATGAAGACAGTATTTACACTTGTTTTAGGGTTAGCAGCATCGGCACCAGCCTTTGCAAGTGACGTTGTTAATATATATTCTTTTCGTCAGCCGTTTTTGATTCAGCCAATTTTAGACGATTTTACAAAACAAACGGGAATAAAAACCAATGTTGTTTTTGCTAAAAAAGGGTTAATTGAGCGTGTTAAACGTGAAGGTAAACATAGTAAAGCCGATTTAGTATTAACCTCTAATTTTAGTGCGCTTATTCAATTAGAAGATTTAAAATTAACACAAACTATAAAAAGTGACAGTGTAAATAATAACGTGCCTGCAGCTTTTCGTGACGGTGATGGCCAATGGGTCGCGCTTACTAAGCGAGTGCGTAATGTGTATTCATCAAAAGAGCGAATTGGTGCGTTACCTAAGCTCACTTATGAAGATTTAGCAGATCCTAAATACAAAGGACAAATTTGTACGCGATCAGGCAAACATCCATATAACTTAGGTTTAGTGGCTTCTATGATTGCACACCATGGTGAAGCGCAAACCAAAGAGTGGCTTGAAGGTGTTAAGGCTAATTTAGCACGCAAACCTCAAGGTAACGATCGTGCTCAAGTTAAAGCCGTTAAAGAAGGTTTATGTAACTTGGCATTAGGTAATAGTTACTACCTTGGTAAAATGCTAGAAGATAAAGAACAAAAAGGTTGGGCAGAGGCCGTAAATATTAACTTTCCGAATCAAACTAATCGTGGCTCACACATAAATGTTTCGGGTGCGGTTATTACCAAATATGCTAAAAACCCTGAAAATGCATTAAAGCTCATAGAATATATGACCGACAGCAAAGCACAAAACATGTATGCCTCATTAAATATGGAGTATCCAGTTAAGTCGGGTGTTGAACTATCAAGTTTGGTTGCCTCTTGGGGGAGTTTTAAAGAAGACAGCTTGCCACTTGATGAGATTAGTAAATATCGTCCGTTAGCGCTTAAGCTAATTGATGAGGTGAAGTTCGATCTTTAATGACTAATAAATTTAAGCTGTCTAAATGGCAGCTCTTTGCGTGGTCGACTGGCTTAATTCTATCGGCCCCGTTGTTTTTTCTTCTTTTTGAATCTCTACAAGGTAGCTCTGAGGTGTTTTCTCACCTGTGGGATACCGTGCTTTGGGATTACATAACCAATACCGTATTGCTTGTTTTAGGTGTTTGCGTCCTTAGCTGCGCCATAGCTTTGCCACTTGGATGGCTAACGGCTTACTGTAGTTTCCCGGGTAAAAAACAGTTTGAATGGGCACTTATGCTGCCCCTTGCTATGCCCACCTATATTATTGCCTATGTATACACTGATTTATTAGATTATGCGGGCCCGGTGCAAATAGCGCTGAGAGAATGGTTTGGCTGGCAATCGCCTAATGACTATTGGTTTTTTGATATACGTACATTACCCGGGGCCATCGTTATGATTGCCTTGGTGCTTTATCCGTATTTATTTTTGATTTTTAAAACGGCTCTTCGCGAGCAGTCATTCAAATTAGTACAAGCTAGCCAGTTAATGGGATTATCTCCTTGGCAAAGTTTCTTTAAAGTAAGCTTAGTACTCTCTCGTGGGGCTATTGTGGCGGCTCTTGCGCTTATAAGTATGGAAACCATGGCTGACTTTGCAACAGTGAGTTATTTTGCCGTAAGTACATTAACGACTGCCGTATACGATACGTGGTTTGGTTATTACTCACTTACAGCGGCAGCTAAAATATCGGGTGTGATGTTATTACTGTTATTTTTAGCATTAATGGCAGAGCGCTTTAGTCGTCGTAACCAAGCGGTATTTGAGCGCCAATCAAGTGTAAATAGTGAATCTCTCTATGTATTAAAAGGAAAGTCAGCTTGGCTCGCAACGGCATTTTGTAGCTTTATTTTACTTATCGCGTTTGTAACTCCTATTGCAGTACTTATAAATTACGCCATTACCTACTTTGATAAAGCATGGAATGTAGAGTTTTTTAGTTACGCTTGGCAAAGTTTAAAAGTGGCAGGGGTTGTGAGCCTAATAACGATTACGTTGAGTATTTTTGTCGTTTTTTATCAGCGTGTGGCAAAGCAAACGTATCCGCTTATTCCTGGGCGTTTAGCAAGCACAGGCTATGCGTTGCCTGGCACAGTACTCGCTATTGCGGTTTTGTTACCTCTTACATTGTTAGAGAACACCATCAACACAGCGCTCGAGCCGTATAACTTAGACATTGGCTTGCTGCTTACAGGTAGCATTCTTACTATTATTATTGCTTATATTGTTAGGTTTTACGCTATTGCACACGGAGCAATTGAGTCGAGTTTTTTACGTATTAGCCCATCACTTGATATGGCAAGCCAATCAATGGGTAAAAGCCAAGGACAAACACTGCGTTTAGTGCACCTACCTTTACTGCGAAGAGGATTGCTTACTGCTGCGTTATTGGTATTTATTGAGTGCATGAAAGAACTGCCAGCTGCGCTATTGCTCAGACCGTTTAATTTTGAAAGCTTAGCTACTCATGTATTTCAGTATGTGAGTGACGAGCAGTTAGAGCTTGCTTCTATATCGGCATTATTTATTGTTATTGTTGGGTTTATTCCTTTGTATTTTATTAATCGTTCTATGGAGCAGCGTAGTTAAATGAGTAGTTTAATTTTACAAGGCGTGAGCTATCACTATAACGGTACAAAGGTTATTCACGATTTAGATTTAACAGTGGGTAAAGATGAAATTGTTTGTCTACTCGGAGCGAGTGGGTGCGGCAAAACGACCACGTTAAAAGCGATTGCAGGTTTAATTGAAGCTAAGCAAGGGTCTATTTTTATAGACGGTAAATTAGTGAGTGATGAGCAATCGTTTGTCTCGCCTGAGCACCGTAACATCGGCATGATGTTTCAAGATTATGCGTTGTTTCCGCATTTGACGGTGGCAAATAATATCGCATTTGGGCTTAGTAAAATGAGTAAAGCTCAAAAGCAGCAACGCGTTGATGAAATGCTT
Source organism: Pseudoalteromonas sp. GutCa3 (assembly GCF_002836155.1). Lineage (NCBI taxonomy): Bacteria > Pseudomonadati > Pseudomonadota > Gammaproteobacteria > Alteromonadales > Pseudoalteromonadaceae > Pseudoalteromonas > Pseudoalteromonas sp. GutCa3. The sequence continues at coordinate 17,729 of NZ_PJBK01000011.1, forward strand.
AAGCTGGTACATTTAATTGGCTGTGCTGACAGGTTTCCGCATCAGTTATCGGGTGGCCAACAGCAGCGTGTAGCTATTGCTCGTGCATTAGCTTATAAACCTAGTTTATTGCTACTTGATGAACCTTTTTCAAATATAGATACGCAAGTACGCTTTGAATTAATTGCCGATATACGTCGAATTATTAAGGCAACCCAAGTATCTGCTGTGTTTGTTACACATTCAAAAGAAGAGGCGTTTGCCTTTTCAGATACACTTGCCATTATGCATCGCGGTAAAATTGAGCAACAAGGCACGCCTGAGCAGCTTTTTGCAGCTCCATGTTCAAAGGAGGTTGCAGAGTTTCTGGGTCAAGGCATATACTTGAGCGCAGAAGTATTAACAGCAACTGAATACAAAACACCATTTGGTTTAGTCGAATCTTATATTGAGAGTAAGCATAACGTAAGCGTAGGGCTTATATATGTACGCCCTCATCAAATAGAATTAGTGGCAGATAACCAAAGTGACAAATTCAGCAAGCGAGCTACAATCATAAGTCGTCGCTTTATTGGTTCGGCGTATGTTTATTCACTTGTTATTGATGAACAAGAAATTGAAGTTGCTGCACAATATGGCCAGTCATTTGAAAATAATGAACAGGTTATAATAAAAATAAAACCTCACACGGTGAATTTTTTCGAATCGTAATTAATTTGTTATTCGCTGTGTTTTTATCTGTAAAACTAAGGAATAACAATGGCGCAAGCGCAATCAGGGATTTGTGCTGAAGCAAACTTACACGGTTTGCACTTATTTTTTAATGTGTTTGATGGTCAAGATGAATCACTTCGCGCAAAGTTAAAACAAGTAAGCGCTATTGAAGAAGAATTTAGCGATCAATTTTCAGAATCAATGCTCTCTTGCATGGTTGCTATTGGTGCGCAATATTGGCCGCATATCCTCCCTGAATACATCCCAAGCGAGCTACAGAGCTTTCCTAATATAAACCATAGCGATCATCAAATGAGCGTACAACCGTGCGATTTATTTGTGCAAATTCGCTCTGACCGTGAAGACGTTAACCATTTATTTGCGCTGCAAATTTTAAAACTATTTGCTCCCGATGTTGAGCTGGTGGAGCAAATTCGTAATTTTCGCTTTTTAGATGGTCGTGATTTTAATGGTTTTATTTATGGTGGCGACACCGCACATGGAAGAAAAAAGCGCGCTACGGCTTTAATTAGTAACCCTGGTAATTTTGAAGATCAGGGGAGTTATATTCATGTACAGCGTTATAAGCATGACTTAACTATGTGGCAGCATTTATCATTGAGCGAGCAAGAACAAATAATGGGGCGTACGCGCCTTGATAACACGCTAATTACCCCTGCGATCGAAACCAGCCATGCTTCGCGAAGTGAGCTAAAAGACGAAGACGGACAACCGCTACTATTAAATCAGAGCATGCCTTATGGCGATGTGTATGAGCAGGGAATGTTATCAATTACATGCGCTTGTACGGGCACCGCATTTGAAAAAGTACTTAATAGTCGTTTAGGGGAAGGGGATCGTTACGACCACTGGCTTGATTTTACTCAAGCCGATATGGGTTCTGCTTTCTTTGCGCCTTCAGTCGGGTTTTTAAAACAAATTTAGTTTGCTATTAAACCGTATCAAATAAAATGCGAACACGTTCAAGTGTTACATCTATTTCAGATATTTTAGCAGGAGCGATAAAAATAGTATCGTCGCCTGCAATTGTTCCTAGTACGCCATCTGCTTTACCTAATGAATCTAATAAACGAGCGATAAGCTGAGCGGCGCCTGGACTGGTACGAATAATGATCATCATTTCGTTGTGCATAATGTCGATTACTAATTGGCGTAATGGGCTTTTAGCCGTAGGTACACCCATTTCAGCAGGTAAGCAGTAAACCATTTCTTGTTTGGCGTTACGTGTGCGTACAGCACCAAATTTACTTAGCATGCGCGATACTTTACTTTGGCTTATATTGTCAAAGCCTTGATCTTTTAATGCATCAACTATTTCGCCTTGAGAGCCAAAATTTTCTTCTTTTAATAGTGATTTAAATGCTTTTACCAGTGCTTCTTGTTTATCTTGTGGTTGCATAGTCTTTATTCGTTTTTGTTATTTATGCCGCAAATTCTACACAAAAATGAATAATTATGCAGCAGTTGTTTAGTTAACTTGCCAGTTTGATGCGTTAAATCACAAAAGTTTACGACTATGGTCGAAAATATACTTGAAATAGACAGGATAAATTTGTTTTTAGTCGCTAATTTCATTATCTTAAGAGCCACAAATGTTTCCTACCTCAAATTACGGAGAATTCCAATGAAAGTTGCTGTATTAGGTGCTGCAGGCGGTATCGGCCAAGCGTTGTCTTTATTATTAAAAACAGGCTTACCAGCTGGCTCTGAATTATCACTTTATGATGTTGCACCAGTAGTACCAGGTGTTGCGGTTGACCTTTCTCACATCCCAACAGATGTTAAAGTAGCAGGCTTTGGCGCAGACGAATTAAACAAAGCGCTTGAAGGCTCTGACATCGTTCTTATCCCAGCGGGTATGCCACGTAAACCAGGTATGGATCGTGCTGATTTATTTAATGTAAATGCTGGTATCATCAAAACTTTAGCAGAAGGCATTGTTGCTAGCTGTCCTAAAGCGTTAGTAGGTATTATTACTAACCCAGTAAATGGCACAGTTCCAATCGTTGCTGAAGTATTCAAAAAAGCAGGTACTTACGACGCTAAACGCGTATTCGGTATTACTACGCTTGACGTTATTCGTTCAGAAGCATTTGTTGCTGAACTTAAAGGCGTAGACGTAGCAACTGTTAAAGTACCAGTAATTGGTGGTCACTCAGGCACAACTATTCTTCCTCTACTTTCTCAAGTTGAAGGTGTTTCTTTCACTGATGAAGAAGTTGCTGCACTTACTCCACGTATCCAAAATGCGGGTACTGAAGTTGTAAATGCTAAAGCAGGCGGTGGTTCAGCTACGCTATCTATGGGTGCTGCTGCAGCTCGTTTTTGTATGTCTTTAGTTAAAGGCCTACAGGGTGAAGAAGTTGTAGATTACGCTTACGTTGCTGTTGAAAATGGCGATGCAGAGTACTTTGCACATCCAGTACGTTTAGGTAAAAACGGCGTAGAAGAAATTCTTTCTTACGGCGAACTAAGCGCATTTGAAACAAAAGCAAAAAATGACATGCTTGAAACACTGAAAAAAGACATCAAAGAAGGTGTTGATTTCATGGCGTAATAGCCAAAGTAGAATAACAAAAAAGCCTGCATTTGCAGGCTTTTTTATTGCTCAGAATTAATTTCACACTGTGTAACTGGTTAAAACTAGTGGTCGCGGTCAACCGCAATACGGGCAAGGCTTATGAGTGCTTGCTTATAGTCAGACTCAGCTAAAAAGTCTAAACACGCAATAGCTTTGTCAGCTTCAAGCTCTGCTTTTTGCATTGTAAATTCAAGCGCATTAGTTTGCTTTAGTGCAGATAAAATGTCTTCTAAATGCTCCATACCATTACTGTGCTCTATTGCATCACGAATAAGCTGCGTTTGCTGCTCGCTACCATGTTGCATGGCATAAATAAGTGGAAGCGTTGGTTTGCCTTCAGCTAAATCATCACCAATGTTTTTACCCAACTGCTCAGCATCTGCATTGTAATCGAGTACATCATCTACTAGCTGAAACGCAGTACCTAAATGCATACCATATAGGTTTAGTGCATCGAGAGTAGTTTGGTCTTGCTCAGTAATAATGGCAGCAAGGCCTGTCGCTGCTTCAAACAACTTAGCTGTTTTAGAGTAAATAACCTGCATATAACTGGCTTCGGTTGTATCTGGGTCGTTGCAGTTCATTAACTGCAATACTTCACCTTCAGCAATAATGTTTGTTGCATCGGCAAGTACTTGCATAACCTGCATTTTTCCAAGGCCAACCATAAGCTGAAATGAACGAGTGTAAATAAAGTCACCAACCAATACGCTAGCAGCATTACCAAATTCAGCATTTGCTGTAGGTGTGCCACGTCGTAAGTTTGATTCATCTACAACATCATCATGCAATAGCGTTGCTGTATGAATAAACTCAACAATTGTTGCAAGTGTTATGTGATCTTTACCCTGATAACCGAGCGCTTTGGCTGCTAAAATCGCGAGCATTGGACGAACGCGTTTGCCGCCACTGCTAACTATATATAAACCAAGCTGATTAACTAACGCCACATCTGAGCGCATTTGCGCATGTATAAGTTGATTGACGTCATTCATATCGCTTTCGATTAACGCCTGGATAGCTTTTATATCCATTGATCTCCGAGCCAATTTTTATGTGTGAACGGCGCAGATTGTACAACAAAAAATGCACTAGCTCGATATTTTGTGACGATTGATTGAAAAAACACTATTAAAGTACTTAATTTAGACTGAATTAGCCAAGATAACTGATTAATTGATAATCAATATACAGTTTATGGTGTGCTTAGATATTAAGCTGTGAGGGTCATATTTGAGTACATTAATTTATTTCGACTAAGAGTTAAAAAGCGCTTGGCAAAAGGGCTAATTAATATAAAATGGGGTAAATATTGAATTGCTCTCAAAGCAGCTACTTTTTATTCATTTTAATTACAAAATAGGCTTGCTAGTTATTTCGCGTTAGCGTAAACTTCGCGCCCTATCGAAGAATATTTTAGTTGCGCCGATTTGAGGGTGCACAGACGGAGTTAATTATGTACGCGGTTTTCCAAAGTGGTGGTAAACAGCATCGTGTGACTGAAGGTCAAACGATTCGTCTTGAAAAATTAGACGTTGAAACTGGTGCGGCAGTAGAATTTGATTCAGTACTTTTAGTTGCTGATGGTGAGAAAATCGAGATCGGTGTACCGTTCGTAAACGGTGGCAAGATAACAGCTGAGGTTGTTTCACATGGTCGCGGTGAGAAGATTAAGGTTGTTAAATTTAGACGCCGTAAGCATTCTCGTAAGCAAATGGGCCATCGTCAATGGTTCACTGAAGTTAAAATCACTAGCATTAGCGCTTAATTAGAGGTACTTAGAAATGGCACATAAAAAAGCAGCTGGTAGTACTCGTAACGGTCGCGATTCAGAAAGCAAACGCCTAGGTGTTAAGCGTTTTGGTGGCGAATCAGTTCTAGCGGGTAGCATCATTGTTCGTCAGCGTGGAACTCGTTTCCACCCTGGTACTAACGTAGGTATCGGTAAAGACCACACTATCTTCGCAAAAGCAGATGGTAAAGTTCAGTTTGAACAAAAAGGTCCTTTAAACCGTAAATACGTAACTATCGTAACTGAGTAATCAGTAAGGTAGTTAAAAACCCCGCCTTTGCGGGGTTTTTTGTTTTGTAGTCAGTCAAAATATATACCCAAGCCTGCATTTGTGTTGGCTTGGGTATATAATAGAGTTATTAAACAAGCCAATCCCTAAAGTGAGTAATCATGAAGTTTGTAGATGAAGTAGAAATTCGCGCAGAAGCTGGAGACGGTGGCAGCGGCATCGTGTCTTTCCGTCGTGAAAAATATGTTCCAGATGGTGGACCAGACGGCGGTGACGGTGGAGACGGTGGTAGTGTTTATCTACAAGCTGATGAAAACTTAAATACCCTAATTGATTATCAGTTTGAGCGCTTTCATAGAGCTGAACGTGGTACTAATGGTCGTAGCCGTAACTGTACAGGCCGAAAAGCCGATGACTTATTTGTTATGGTGCCTGTAGGCACGCGCATCATGGATGTTGATACCCAAGAGGGACTTGGCGACTTAACTCAAGATGGTCAACGAATTTTGGTTGCAAAAGGTGGTTTCCACGGCTTGGGGAATGCACGTTTTAAATCAAGTACTAACCGAGCACCTCGTCAAAAAACATTGGGCACACCCGGTGAAGTACGTAACTTAAAGTTAGAGTTACTATTATTAGCTGATGTAGGCTTACTAGGATTACCAAATGCAGGTAAATCTACGTTTATCCGCAGTGTATCTGCAGCAAGACCAAAAGTAGCTGATTACCCATTCACGACGCTTATTCCTAATTTAGGTGTGGTACGTCCAGAAGCAAATAAATCATTTGTTATAGCCGATATTCCGGGTCTAATTGAAGGTGCATCTGATGGTGCAGGCCTAGGTATTCGCTTCTTGAAGCATTTAGAGCGTTGTCGTGTGTTATTGCACATTATTGATGTAATGCCGGTAGATGGTTCAAACCCTGTTGATAATGCATTCTCGATTATTAACGAGCTACACCAATACAGTCCTAAATTAGCTGAAAAACCACGCTGGTTAGTGTTTAATAAAATAGATTTATTACCAGCAGATGAAGCAAAAGCGCTATGCGAAGCGATTGCAGAAGAGCTGGGCGAAACTGAAAATATTTATCACATTTCAGCAATTAATAAACTTAATACTCAACCTTTAATCCACAACATAATGACACTACTTGATAGCATGCCTAAAGAGAAGTTTGTACAAGTTGAAGATGAAGAAGTTGAATTCAAGTGGGATACCTATCATGAAAAAGCCACTAAAGGTAAAGGCAATGATGATGATTGGGACGACTGGGATGAAGATGATTACGACGTAGAAGTTGTCTACGAGCGTTAATTAAATAAAATTTATTAAAAAGGAGCTTATGCTCCTTTTTCTTTGTTTAAGAATAAAGTACTAGGTGTTTATTATGATAATTTCAATGATTGCAGCAATGGCAAATAACCGTGTAATTGGCCTAGATAATAAAATGCCATGGCATTTACCTGCGGATCTTCAGCATTTTAAAAAAATAACTACGGGTAAACCAGTGATCATGGGTCGTAAAACTTTTGAGTCAATAGGCCGTCCTTTACCTGGGCGTCGTAATATTATTATTACTCGAAACAGCGAATATACTGCACAGGGTATTGAAGTGGTAACTACACCAGAGGCCGCACTAGAACTAGTTTGTGCTGTTGAAGAAGTAATGATTATTGGTGGCGGTAATATTTATGAGCAATTTTTACCAAAAGCAGAACGCTTGTATTTAACCTTTATTGATTTAGATATTAAAGGCGATACACAGTTTCCTGATTACAATAAAGTTGCTAATTGGGACGTGAAAGAAGAGCAAGAAAACCTTCCTGATGAAAAAAACAAATCTAGTTATAAATTCGTAACTTTGTATAAAGAACATTAACATTATTGCGTAATTTTTGATAGATTGATATAATATTTGATAGTCTATATAAGAACAAAGTATTATAAAGGGTTTGTCATGTTTAAATTACCAAAGCTAGTTGCACTTACTGCTGTTGTCGCTGTAAGTTCTTTTTCGTATACAGCACCTGCAAATGCTGAAGATCAATTAGCAGTATCTATTTGTGAATATATTGCGGCAGACGATAAAAACCGATTACGCAGCAAGCTTAAAAGCTCTCGTGTAAAAATTCGTAATATTTATGATGCAGTACAATGTAATGGTAATAACTTATTACGTCATGCTGTTGCTAGTAATGCAGTGGATACTGGTGAGTATATAGTTAAAAACTTATCAAAAAGTGCTCTAACAGATGGTGCTGATATTGCTTGGGCTGAAGGCAACTTTGCTAGCTCACCACTTATTGCAGTGATTAAAGATCGCGCTGGTCTTTAATTATAAAAAGGTTTTATAACTCTACCTTCAGTAAGGTATTGTTAAATATTGATTAGTCTGAAGTTGTTATTAATAACAATCTCAGGCTTTTTTATTTAGCTAATGTAATCCCACCCCTAACAAAATCATTAATAAGTTCACTATTTACCTATCTATTTTATATTCCCAAAGTGTAGAGTCTTCACTTTAAAAGCAGCTTCAAATTTACTTCTTCAAAAGAGGTAACTTTATTCAGCTGGTATCTATTTTGTATCTGCTAGTTTATTTACAAACTTAATCACTAAGGATAGATATGAAAGCTGTAATTCCAGTAGCAGGCTTAGGGACGAGAATGCTCCCTATGACAAAAGCTATTCCAAAAGAAATGCTCCCTATAGTTGATAAACCTCTAATTCAATATATTGTCAGCGAATGTGTATCTGCCGGTATTAAAGATATTGTATTAGTTACACACAGCTCTAAAAATGCAATCGAAAACCATTTTGATACAAGTTACGAGCTAGAAGCTACTCTTGAAAAACGTGTTAAACGTGCTTTATTAGATGAGATTCGCTCTATTTGTCCGCCTGATGTCACCATTATGAGTGTACGCCAAGGTGAAGCTAAAGGGCTAGGGCATGCTATTTTGTGTGCTAAGCCAATAGTCGGCGATAATGATTTTGTCGTACTCCTGCCAGATGTGATACTTGATGCCTATACTGCCGATCAAGAAACTGAAAACTTAGCGGCCATGATTAAACGCTTTAAAGAAACTCAAGCAAGCCAAATAATGCTTGAGCCGGTAGCTAAAGAAGACGTGAGTAAATATGGCATTGCTGATATAAACGGTGTTGAGTTAATGCCAGGTAAAAGTGCTGCAATTAAAGCAATGGTTGAAAAACCTGATGCTGATTTAGCACCTTCGAATCTTGCTGTTGTAGGGCGATATGTACTGAGTAAGAATATTTGGCCTTTACTCGCAAAAACGTCTGTAGGTGCTGGCGGTGAAATACAACTTACAGATTCTATTGACGCATTAATGGCACAAGAAACCGTTGAAGCATTCCATATGAGTGGTCGCTCTCACGATTGCGGAGATAAGTTAGGCTACTTAAAAGCAATTGTAGAGTACAGCATGCGGGATAAAAAGTTAGGTAATGACTTTTCTCGCTTTATAAATGATTTGAATTTACCTTAACTACAGAGCAATAAATTTATGAAAACTATAGAAGCTAAAATAGTTTTCATAAAATGTAGTGAACTCGGTCTATAAACCTTTGCTAGACTACTCTGGGTTACTAAGTTAGTTACACTTTACCTACACTGTAATAGGTTACGTAGTATGATTGTTACTTATTCTGTATTGATCTTTTAAAGGAACCACCATGATTGAGCAAGGCCAAGAATTACCATCGGTTACGTTAACGCAATTAACTGACGACGGTATGCAATCTCTTACAAATAAAGAGTTGTTTGAAGGTAAAAAAGTCGTGTTATTTGCAGTGCCAGGTGCATTTACACCAACGTGTTCAAATGCACATCTACCTGAATTTATTACTCTTGCTGATAAAATTAAAGCAAAAGGTGTTGATGCTATTTACTGTGTATCTGTTAATGACGCATTTGTTATGAAAGCATGGGGCGACTCGCAAAACGCGCAAGAAATTACCATGCTTGCCGATGGCGATGGAAGTTTCACTAAATCGTTAGGGCTTGATAAAGATACCGCTAGTTTTGGTGGTTTACGTTCAACGCGTTACGCTATGATTGTTGAAAATGCAGTAGTAACTGGTTTATTTGTAGAGCAAGACAAAGAGTTTGTTGTAAGCCGCGCAGAATCAGTACTAGAGAAGCTATAACAGTAATAAAGTGTAGGTTTTAGCTTTAATTAATCAGCTACTTACTATTTAAAAACCGATGTTGGAAACAACATCGGTTTTTTATTTACGGCTCAAATTTTAAATTACGGTTGGTATTGTCCGCTAAGTGTTAAACCAGAGAAAGTGCTATAAGCGTTAACGCTTAAGTGCCAAGTACCTGCTTGTGGATTGGTAAATGTACATGTTTCTGCGTTGCCATTTTTATAAGGGCGACAATCGTACGTAGTGGTTGTTGGTTGGCTGCCATATTTTACAAATAAGTCTGCATCGCCACTTCCACCCGACGTTGTTACTGTAAACGTACTCATTCCTGAAGGTACATCTAACGTGTAATGTTTCCACTGACCAGTATTGGCTGTCACATCGCTTATAGTGCCGCCGCCAGCTTGTGGAGTGCCTGTACCGCCACCAGACGATGAACCACCAGTAATATTACCTACCAAGCTCACAGCTGAATACGCAGAGTAGCCGTTAAGCATTACGTGGTAAGTGCCCGCAGTAGGGTTATCAATAGAACACTCTTCGCTATTACCGCCTTTATAAGGGCGACAGTCATAGGTAGTAGTTGTAGGTTTACTGCCCGCACGTACGTATAAATCAGCATCACCAGTACCACCACTCATAGTGAATGTTACGTTAGTTGCACCACTTGGTACGGTCATAGTGTAAAACGCTTGTGCATTTGCAGCCCCACTTAAACCTGTTTTAGCTTCACCATTAATAAGCTCGCTATCACCGCCTGTAGGCGGAGTAGTGCCGCCACTTGCTGCTGCAACAGCTGCGGCTGCATCAACAATACCCGTACCACAGCTAGTACATGTAGCAGGGAATGAACGGGTTGTTGATTTTAAAATACTTTCTATTTCGTCAGGCGTTGCATCTGGTTTTGCTTGCTTAATAAGTGCCGCAACACCTGCTACGTGAGGCGCAGCCATTGATGTACCTTGCGAATAACCGTAACTGTCGCTTGAAGGTATAGACGAACCTGAATTGTAAGTTGATAGAACACCTTCAGAGTCGTTTGCAAAACTTTGCGCGCCACCCGGTGCTGCAACATCAATATTGCTACCGTAGTTTGAGTAATAAGCTCGACCGCCATTACGACCTACTGATGCTACGTTTACTACACCATTACAGTTACCTGGGTTGTAGTTTGCAGAGTTATCGTTATCGTTACCTGCAGCAATAACTACCACAGTGCCGTTACTACGCGCGGTGTTAATTGCATTTTGAGTTGTCGAGCTACATGAACCGCTGCCACCTAAACTCATATTTATTACATCTGCAGGGTTTGAGTTAGCAGGAATGCCTGAAACACTTCCGCCAGATGCCCAAATAATACCATCTGCAATATCAGAGGTTAAACCACCACACTTACCAAGTACACGAACAGGCACTACTTTTGCGTTATAAGCTACGCCTGCAACACCTTCACCGTTATTGGTTACCGCAGCAACTGTGCCGGCTACGTGCGTGCCGTGCCAGCTAGAGTTTTGTGCACCGTTAGTGCCACATTCATTCGCAGCAACTGCATCACCAGGATCACGTGCATCGCTATCGCGACCACCGCCATCGTTAGCTACTGATAGGTTAGAGATCATATCGTAACCCGGTAAAATGTTAGCATTTAAATCGGCATGTGGGCGGTAACCCGTATCTAGTACAGCTACAACTACACCGCTACCCGTTGCGGTATCCCATGCTGTAGGTAAGTTTAAACCACCGGCTTGCTCGTAGTAATGCCATTGGTCATCAAAGCGTGGATCGTTAGGAGTTGAAAACGGCTTTAACATTTGATCCACTTCAATGTATTCAACATTGCCTGAATCAACCATTTCTTGCATAAACTCTTGGGCCTCTGCCGCACTTAATTTTTTATCAGCACGCATTACGTGGTGGTTATTAAGTGCCATTGCACGAATATATTTTGCTTTTACTTTGCCTTTTTTAGAAGCGAAGTTTTTAACAAAGCTTTGTGCGCGCTTTTTCATGCTAGACGGGCTTGCGTCAGCAGTTGAAAAGCTCGCCATTTCGTTATTATTTTTATATTTAATAATGAACTGAGTTTCGAAACTGCCTTGGCTTTGTAGTTTAGCCGATGTTTCAGCCATTGAACTTGAAACTGATTGAGCCATGCCAGATGTTGCTGCAAAAAGCGTACTAACTGTAATTGCAATTGCGCATCTTTTAAAAGTTTTACTAGTTGTCATAATTATCCCTAGATTTTTATTTATTATTTCGTGATATAAGATCACGATGCGGGAACAAAAGTAAACGATCTGTTAACTAGGTTAAAATATCAATTTATTATGTACCTCTTTCATTTAGTTATAACCCAGGTTTTTAGCGGTTTACTCGTTGTTTAGTATTTGTCATATAAATTAAAAATAAGCATAAAGGGTTGTTTTATTGTGAGGGTAATTATTCCCTACTTATTAGTGATGTGTTTTTGTTGTGTTATTACTAATAATTCAAATGCTGCGTTGTTAGCTATTAAACTTTGCTATAATCGAGCAAATTTTTTAATGAGATAAATAAATGACCCAAGTAGATGTAATTGTAATAGGTGCGGGAGCAGCAGGATTAATGTGTGCAGCGCAAGCTGGATACCGTGGCCGAAGCGTTACAGTACTTGATATGGGGAAAAAACCAGGTCGTAAAATTTTAATAAGTGGTGGTGGGCGTTGCAATTTTACAAATGAAAATGCAACCCCGGATAACTACTTATGCACAAACTCTCATTTTGTTAAATCATGCTTAAGTCGTTATACACAGCATGACTTTATTGAGCTGGTGGACAGACATGGCTTGGCGTATCACCATAAAACACTAGGCCAGCTTTTTTGCGATAACAATGCACAAGACATTGTTGATATTTTACTAACCGAATGTGAGTGGGCCGGAGTAAATATAAAGCTACGCAGTGAAGTGATCAGTGTATCAAAAACCGAAACCGGCTATAGCGTTACCACAGAGCAAGAAACCTTAAGCTGTGAGTCGTTAGTTATAGCATCAGGTGGCTTAACCATGCCAAAACTAGGGGCTACACCAATAGGTTATAAAATTGCAGAGCAGTTTGGCTTAAGCGTGTTACCAACTATGGCTGCACTTGTGCCGTTTACTCTGCATCAGCATGATAAAGAGCGTTTTGAAGGGCTTTCGGGAATTAGTATTCCTTGTGAAGTTTCAAGCGAAGACGGCACCGTATTTAAAGAAAATATCCTCTTTACTCACCGAGGGTTATCGGGCCCTGCAATATTGCAAATAAGCTCATTTTGGCGAGCAGGGCAGGCTGTAACTATAAACCTATTACCTGAAATTGATTTAAGGCAGCAACTTGCTGATTGGCGAGAAACGCAAGCCCAAAAGTCCTTAAAAAATAGCCTTGCGACTATTTTACCTAAACGCTTTATAGAAATACTGCACGAAAGCAAAGCGATACCAGATTGTAATATTAATCAGCTTACACATGCCCAAATAGATGAGTTAGTAAATTACATTCATGCGTGGCAAATTAAACCCAATGGCACAGAAGGTTATAGAACAGCAGAAGTAACATTGGGCGGTGTAGATACCGACGAGTTGAGCTCAAAAACCTTTGAAGCTAAAAAAGCTAAAGGCCTATACTTTATAGGCGAAGTAACTGACGTAACGGGCTGGCTTGGGGGCTACAATTTCCAGTATGCTTGGAGCTGTGGATTTGCTTGTGGGCAGTACGCTTAGGTTGTGTAGAGACAATAAAGTTTGTAACCTTGGGGTGATCGCTTCACCCCTTAACCTTGGTAAAAAATATTATTTAAAATATGATTAAAAGTTAACCACTTGAATTTAATGTATCTTATTCCTTAAAAATAAAGTCATAATTTAAGTCATAAAAGCAATAAAATAGCGATTGAAAAACAAGCAAATAAGTCATATTTTTATTCTTTTTTTGACCTCATTTCTTTAATGAATTGTTCATGTTTAGCTAATTCTTCAGGTATTCGATCATAACAGGTTATATCCTGACTTTTTTTCTTGTTTTTAACTTTGCAAAATGACAACCATCTATCAAAAATATAAGATTTACGCCAGAGGGTGATTTTACTTTTAGCTTCCCTTCCAATAATTGTGGGAGCTATGGCTTTTACTGTATTACTATAAATGCTATTCGCTGGAAACTTATCGCTCATTTTTTTAACATAGTTTGAGTCATCTGTAGACCTAAAAACAATAAATGAGCCTCGACTCCTAAATTGAAGTTCATTTAGCAGATGTATATCTGGTAAGTTTTCAATTATGGTACAGGAACTATTTTTAGCTCCCATTTTATAGATCTTACTATCATATAAACATAAGGTAATAGTGCTTGATATTGGTAAGAAAACTTGCAATCCACATTTAGACAAACCACTGATATCTATTGAGTGTAAGTTACGAAGATACCAGTTGTAATGAACCACAGGATGATCTGATATCACAAACTCAGTGGCTGTTTCATTAATTAGTATGTGCCACTCTAAATCTAAGAGAAGAGGCACTTTGAGCGCAGCTTCCAGTGTTTGCAGTTGAAGAAAATATTTTGGGTTATCAAAAGAAACTTTTATACCGTCTAGAGCTTCTTTATCAAAACCATTTAATTGACCTAATTGATTTATTAATTCATTAAAATAATTGTCAATATTATCTAGCGAGGAAGAATATGCATTTGGTGTACGGCTTAATTGAACTAAAATAAACCGAAGAAGGTCTACTCGCCCTTCAAAATCCAATTGTCCATCAACTTCCCTTGTAATTATTTTTAAAGCCTGAGCGCCTGGCCCTTCAATATAATCACGCAAAAAATTTTCGATCGTGTTGTCTTTATCATAGAAGTTATTCTCGAATAGTTCAGCTCCAACATTAGATGGCCGTAACTTATTCCTAGTTGAATCGAATATATTAATAGCACCATCGTTATAGCTAAAGTTTTTAAGTAAACACCTGGGTACGAAGTGCTGCTTCCTTGTTATCTTTTTCATTTATATTTTCCCTACAATGTAGCGGCAATTATTAATAACCTCTAGCTATTTAATGCTAACGATCTTAGGTTTTGATTCTCGTAATAATCTAATTCTATCTTCTATATCTAGAAAATTCATCATCGCAGTTAACAGCATTGTTTGCTCTGCATATGCTTCATCTAGCCTTTGATTAGCAACATCTAACTCATGTCGGTATTTATCTTTTAGCCTTTTTTCTTTTGATTTATCTTCTTTAATTCTCTCCAAGTCAGTGCTAACAGAGCGTTTACGAGCCTTACCAGTTTTTTTAGCCTGAGTTTGTTTCTCTGATGAGATTGCATCCAAAACCTCAAGATACAAGTGGTACAGTGATTTTGGCCACCCATTAAGAAAAAAACCGCCAAACTGGCGGTTAAAAGGTCTACACAATACTGTAAAAGTTATAACTACATAGTTACTTTAATAGTTCGAGCACATCAAAACAGGCACCCATTGTATGGTAATCAGTTTTACCTATTGGGCTTTTCATCGTGTCTATTTTTTTATTGTCAGCGGTTAAAATTCTAAACCAGGCTCCGTATTTATGATCAACTAAATGCTGCCACGAATACTGCCAAATTTTGCCATACCATTGCTGATATTTTTCATCCCCTGTTGCTTGATAAAGATACGCGGCACAACACAGAGTTTCGGCTTGCACCCAAAAGTATTTATCGTCATCGCAAATAGCTTTATCAGGGGCAAAGCCGTAGCAAATACCGCCGTGTTTTTTATCCCACGCTACATTTATTGAGTTATCAAATAAGGCTTGAGCGCGTTCAATAAGCCATTTTTGTGGCTTATGCTTATTTAAAAACATAAGCAGTTTTGACCACTCTGTTTGATGTCCAGGTTGAAAGCCCCACGGACGAAATAAATTTTTAGGATCGTCTTTGTTGTACTCTAAATCGACCTGCCAATTTATATCGTAATGCTCCCAAATTAGCCCACCCATTAAATTAGCTTGGCGATTAACCATGTTGTCGGCAAGTGTGAGCGCACGGTTTAAAAATATTTCGTCTTTTGTGGCTTCATAGGCGGCAATAAGTGCTTCGCAGGTGTGCATGTTGGCGTTTTGGCCGCGGTATGAATCACATGTTGTGAAGTCACTGTTATGCTGATCTTTATATAAACCGGCTTTTGCATCCCAAAAATGTGTTTCCATTGTTTGAAATGTATCGTTTAGGTATTCGCGCGCCTCTGTAACGCCCACACGGTATGCCCAGCTGTACGCTAAAATAACAAATGCAAAGCCATAGCAATGATTGGTGTTATCAAGCACGGTAGCTTGAGCGTTTTCAACTTTTAATAACCAGTTGTAGCCACCTGTTTGCTCAACAAGGTGATGCTTACGAATAAACTCAATCCCCGATTTAACACGATTAAGATACTTTTCGTCATTAAAGGTTTGATACGCGCGTGCATAGTTAAATACAAAACGAGTAGAGCTTACTAAGTGGCGAGTGTGTTTATCAAATACCTCACCATTATCAGAAAAGTTTTGGTAAAAACCACCGTGTTCGTCGTCAATGTTTGGCTCATAAAACGCTAGTGTGTCGCTAATGTGCTGCGTTAAAAACTCACGGCTTTTAAAGTTATCAGGTGTACTTTTCATAGTGCGCTCCTAAAATCGTTAAGCGATTTTTCATTAGGTAAGGAGTTAAATGCCCCTTTGTAAGATGCGGCGTGGGCACCACATAACGAAGCAAATTCAAAAATAGTTGTTAGTATTTCAGGCGTGTTGCAAAGCTCGCTAAAAGAGCTGGGTGTCAGGTTTTGTAAGCCTAGTTGATACAGCAGTCCACCTACAAACGCATCTCCTGCAGCGGTAGCATCAACCATAGTAACCTTTTTAGGGTGAAGCGTTTGCTTGGCATTTTTTGTATACCAATGCATAGGGTTGCCTGCATCGGTAACTACAAATAGCTCACAACCGTTATTAAGTGTTTGGGTAATAAACTCATCGCTCGATTGCTCACCCGCTAAGTATTCAAGCTCTTCTTTTGAGGCTTTAATAATTGAGCAGTCTTTTAATAACGGTAAAATATGCTCGCGAGGGTTGGCATCGCTTGGCCATAAATTGAGGCGCAAGTTAATATCAAAGCTCACAATTGAGTTATTTTGTTTTGCAAATTTAACACCGTAAGCGGTGGTGTTTCTGATGTTTTTGTCGGTTAATGTGTTTGAGCAAATATGAAAAATATCGCATTGCTCAAACCATTCGCTACTAAAGTCATCGTTACTAAAGTGCAAATCGGCGGTGTTATCACGGTAAAACTCAAACGTGCGATCGCCATCGTTATCGAGTGATACAAACGCGAGAGCTGTTTTTGCTTGGTTGGTAAAACGCATAAAGTCGGTTTTTACACCTTGCTCTTTTAATGCATTATGTAAAAAGTCGCCAAAGCTATCAGTGCTTAGCATTCCTGCAAAGTAGGCATTACCGCCTAGCTTTGCAATGGCAACGCTTACGTTTGCAGGTGCGCCACCTGCAAACTTTGTAAACGCTTCGTGTTCGTTGCTGTTTTGGCTCAATTTATTTGAAAGTAAATCAACCAGTACTTCACCAAAGCATATTGTGTGTTTCATGATCTTGCCTTAGTTGTTAGTCAAGTAGCCAATGTAATGCTATTGCAGCCGTCCACGAGAAATCTTTACCACCACAGCCTGCACCTGTTTCTGGGTTAAAATATTCGTAGTAGCCTGACTTAACAACTAGGTTGCGAGTGTCATCTTGAATTTTTTCAGCCGTTGTTGCAAAGCCTGCTTCTTTAAGGCCTATGGCTATCATCCAGTTGATGTGTAACCAAATCGGGCCGCGCCAGTAGCGTTGTGGCTCGTATTTTTCCTCTTTAGGGTGAGTAGATGCCACACTAAATTGGCTCGATTCAATAAAATCTTCGGTGGCTGTATTAATTATTTTAGTTTGCTCATCGCTTGTTAAACCTGCATATACAGTTAATAGCGCGGCTGATGTTTTAACTTTAGCCAAGCTGTTAGTTAATACATCTCTGCAATAAAAGTACTGGCTTTGTTCACACCATAAAGTGTTTATGGCTTGCTCTGTTATTTGTAAGCGCTGTGCTAAGTAATCAGTGCGAGTATCGTTTAAGCCAAGTTGTTCACCCATTTTGAGTAAATCTTTGGTTGCACGGTGTAAAATAGCAATAATACCTAGGTCATTCATTTTGTACGGACAGGTTTCGTAAATTACTTTACTGTCAAAGTTGTTACGTTTAAAAAAGTCTACAAGGTATAAAAAGCGGTCGTACTCACTTTTATGTGGGCGCTGAGAAGAATCTACATGACTTGTATCACGGCGCGTATATTCCCAATCTACACATGGCACAGCATGAAGAGCATCATCCCACGATGGGCTGTTATCCATGCCCGATTCCCACGGGTGGTAGGTTACTACTAAGCCTGTTTTTTCAGGATCTCGATCGTTGTACCACCATAAATGATAATCAACTACTTGTGAAAATAACGCTTTAACTTTTTGTTCTGCAAGTGCTTTATCTTTAGCGCTGGCAAGCATTTCTTTCATTACGGTGGCGACTACTGGCGGCTGTGAAATAGACGTACTTTTAATTTTTTTATCCGAACCCCATACGTCAGGACCAGGAAAATAAGTATCAGAATCTTTATGAAACAAGATGTGCGGCACCATGCCATCATCCCATTGGCCTGAAAATAACACATCAATTTCTTGCCATGCGCGGCTTTCGTCTGATTTCATCCAGCCTAGTGCTGTAATGGCTGAATCCCAGTTCCACTGAAACGGGTATAGGCCATGTGTTGGTACTGTATAGCCACCTAAGTCATTTGCTATAAGTGTTTTAGTAGCAAGGTCTGCAAGCGATGAAGCCGTTGCTGAGTCAATTTTACCGCTGTTTATAGTAGTCATATTGGGTGCTCTTTGTGTGTTATTTCCGATTTGGATAATATTAAAGCACTCATTATGGGTTGTAAATGTTTTTTTTCTGTGCTTAAATCCTGTTCGAAGTAACAAAAAACTAACATGTTTACTTGATTATTTCGGCTTTGCTTAGCCACACTCTAAGTAAATACACACAGACAACTAGCACAATTGGAGAATACCCGTGAATAAAACAACGATCGCCTCTATTGTATCTTTATGCCTTGCACAGGGCGCTTATGCAGCAGAAGAAGCTGCACCAGATACAGCAAAAAAAGCTAACAACGTTGAGCGTATTATCGTCTCTGGTACCAGTAAAGGGCGTGTTATTTCAGACACTCCACAATCAGTAACATCTATTAGCGAAGACGAGCTGGTAAAGCTGTCTTCAAGTAGCCAAGCGGATGTGCTTCGCTATATTCCGGGTATTAAAGTAGAAGGCGGTGGCGGTGAAGTCGCTACTAACCTACAAGTAAGAGGATTACCTTCATCGGGTCAGTTTCAATTTACGCCGCTATCTTATGATGGTTCACCTACGCTGAGTGTTTTTGGTTTGAACTCATCGGCGTTTGATGTGTATTACCGTAATGATTTGGGTATTGAACGCGTAGAGTTTGTGCGTGGTGGTGTATCTAATTTATTTGGCCAAGGCTCTGTGGCCGGCATTATTAACTATATTTCTAAAACGGGCAGTGACGATCCGCAAAGCAACGTACAAATGGAGCTTTCTGATCAAGGGCGTACTCGCTTAGATTTTGCAACGAGCGGCCCGCTTAACGAAGACGGCTTATATTATGCGCTTTCTGGTTTTTACCGTTACGACGAGGGCCCTTTAGATACAGGCCTTGAGACTAAAGGTACACAGTTGCGTGGTAATATTCGTAAAGAATTTGATGATGGCTCTGGCTCATTTACTGTTTACGGACAGTACATTGACGACCAAGCGCAGTTTTACTTACCTATTCCACTTGATGGCGACAGCCGCGAGCGCTTAATTGGTAACGATGGTCGTGAAGTCGAATCACTGCAAACGGCGCAAGTATCTAACTTAACGTACGATACAGCAAATGGTCGTTATGAATCGCCAATCAGCGATGGTGTAGTTACTAAAGGTGGCTCTATTTCAGTGGTGTTTGAAAAAGAGCTCGCTAACGATTTTACCATTAATATGCGCAGTAAATACGCTAAATACCAACACGAATTTAATCTATTTTTAGACGGCGACGGTATTATTAATGTACCTGAAAGCCAAGACGACTTTTTAGCTAATAGAGGGCTAGGTGATGCAAGCGGTGCTGAGTTTTCTTATGTTAATTCAGGTGTCGCACTTGCAAGTGATGACTTACTATTTGCTAACCGTATTTTAGACCGCGATCGCCCAGCTGAAGATTTTTCTGCAGAGTTTAATATCATCAAAAGTATTTTTGTAGGTGATTTTAGCCACGATATTACAGTTGGTACATTTTTCTCGCACAGTGAAGCCGACGACGATAACGTTATTACAACTTATTTAGGTGAATTTAATAACAACCCTCGCTTAATCGACTTAACGTATACAGATGTTAATGGCGACGAGGTTCAGTACACACAAAATGGTATTAGTGGCCCAGGCATTTCTTATACTAATCAAACCATTAGCGCTACCCGCCGAGCATTGTACGTAGCGGATCAAATGGAAAGTGACGACTGGATTTTTGACTTTGGTGTTCGCTACGAAGAAATTGAAGGCAAAATTAGTCGCGAAGGCAGCCAAGTAGTTCAGATTTCTGATGATCCGACGCTTGCACCTAACTTACAAGTTAACACTACGGGCAGTGGTGTAATGACTTACGGCGAAGTCGACACGTCTGAGTTTGCTGTATCAGGGGCGGCGTTATATCGCTTAACTGATAATTTAAATGTATATGCCAATGCATCTCGCGGGTTTTTCTTCCCAGAAATTAGAGGTGTTCAGTTCAATGATTTAGGCGAGCCTGCCAGCTATGAAGCTGAAATTGTTGAGCAAGGCGAGCTAGGTGTTAAGTTTTTTGATAACGACTTTAGCGGCAGCATTGCGTTATTTAGAACTGACTTAAAAGACAGACGCAGCGTAGACTTTGTAAATGATGGTAATGGGGGCGTATTAGAGCTGCCAGTTATGCAATCAACTAAAGCAACGGGTGTTGAGCTTACCGGTCGTTACGATATTACCGATGAGTGGGCTGTTGATGCCAATATGACCTATACCGATCACGAATTTACTGAATTTGACTCAGACCCTTCTATTATTGGTAACGAATTACGTCGTAAACCAAAAATATTATTTAACTCATCTATTAGCTACACCGCAGATAACTGGGATGCATCGATTTACCATAACTTTACCGGTAAAAACTATGCTAACGACTCAAACTCGGTAGAACTTGATTCATTCCACTTATTTAGATTTGATGCAGGCTATAACTGGCAAGTTGCACCAGAGCAAACAGTACGCTTAAGCGTTGGGGTATTTAACCTGTTTGATTCTGACGGTGTTACTGAAGGTTCGCCTCGTCTAGGTAACAGCCAAACGGCAGATAACCCATACTTTGTAGGTCGCCCAATTCTCCCACGACGCGTTACTTTAAGAGTTAAATACGACTTTTAAATAAATGCTTTATGCCTATTAACTCACTTTGGGGTTAATAGGCTTTTTGCATTGTGATGCATTTTTCAGCTAAGTTAGCTACAGGTTTATCTTTTTAACTAGGCTCGTTTATTCAAAAAGGTAAGGGCAGGTAGCCGTTTGGTATTTTAATTTTGAAAAGGCGCAGTGTTTTCATATTGTGAATACGCGAATAAATTATGAATATATTAGATTTTTCAATAGTTGCTCTTTATCTTGGTGCCTTATTGGTAATGGGATTTATGCTACGCGAACAAACCAACAAAAGTGATTACTTTTTAGGGGGTAAAAGCTTAGGTTGGAAACCTTTGGCTTTGTCGGTAATGGCCACTCAGCTTTCGGCTATTAGCTTTATTTCGGCTCCTGCATTTGTTGGTTTGCGTGAAGGCGGTGGTATGCAATGGCTCTCGTATGAGTTGGGTGTTCCGCTGGCGATGATTTTAATTTTAGCGACTATTTTACCCAAGCTTTATAAAAGCGGCATTGTCAGTATTTACGATTATCTAGAAATGCGCTTTGGCCGCTCAACCCGTGTGCTTATTAGTGTGGTGTTTCAATTTAGCCGTGCGTTTGCGACCGGCATTATGATTTACGCGGTATCGCTTATTTTACAAGGCACCATGGGAATAGAAGCATGGCAAGCTATTGTATTAACGGGTGTTATAACCGTTTTGTATTCACTGCAAGGTGGGATGAAAGCTGTAGTATACGGTGATGCAATTCAAATGATCATCATTGTACTGGGTACTATTGCTTGTATTGGATTTGGACTATATCACTTAGGTGGGGTTGATACCTTTATTGCCAATGTTGATTCGAGCCGATTAGAAGCGATTAAGTTTGATTCATTTGGTTTTAGTGGTGATGGCTTTGGCTTTTTACCGATGATTTTTGGTGGTGTGGTACTTTACGCTTCTTACTATGGGTGTGACCAAACACAAGCGCAGCGTGCGCTCAGTGCAAAAGATCCTAAAAACCTACGCTACATGATTTTAGCAAATGGTGTAGTGCGCTTCCCTATTACTATTTTATATTGCGTGTCGGGTTTAATTGTTGGCACTCTGGCAATGAGTAACCCTGAATTTTTAGCAAAAATTCCAGCAGATAACCCTGATTGGATGATGCCTATATTTATTTTAGATTACCTACCGCATGGCTTAATTGGTTTATTGGTTGTCGCTATTTTGTCGGCAGCGATGTCGTCACTTAGTTCTGCAATTAATTCACTTTCGGCGGTAAGTATTGAAGATTACAGCCGTATATCTAATAAAGAGCTAGACCAACCATCTTACTTAAAGTTAGCTAAATACTTAGGTTTAGCATGGGGCGCAATTACCTTAGTACTATCACTTTTTGCCGGTGACATTGCGCCGACCATTATTGAAGCTATTAACAAAGTCGGCTCGTTATTTTATGGCCCAATACTGGCGGTATTTTTAGTTGCTGTATTAAGTAAACGCAGTGCTGCATTGCATGCCAATATTGGCTTAATTAGTGGTGTATTAATTAATTTGTTGGTGTCGGTATTTGCGCCTGATATTTTCTGGTTTTGGTGGAATTTTATCGGTTTTGTAAGCGCTGCGGTGATTATTTATGTTACGAGTCGTTTAATTCCAAGAGAGGTAAACGAAGTCACAAAAGTACAAAATGCCGAGACCGTATCAAACTCAATTTTAACTGGCAAAGATATCGTTATGCTACTTAGCATGTTTGTTGTGATGATATTAATTTGTTTAGCTATTCCTTCAATTTTTTCGTGAGCTGTGACTAATGGATTCTAAAAAGTCGTTTTTAATTGATTTATTTACCACTGCGGTAAATGCCTGTAAACCAAGTGCTTGCATGAGTAAGTATTTAGAAAATATAGATGCAAGCAAAGGTTTGTGTGTAGTAGGGGCGGGTAAAGCCGCCGCTGAAATGGCTGCCGAAGTTAATCGCTTTTATGGTGATAAATGTTTTGGCGCAGTGGTAACGCGTTATGGCTACGAAAGTAGCGGCGATACTGGGCGAATTAAAGTGCTTAGTGCAAACCACCCAACACCAGACGATAACAGCTTAGCAGCTGGCAAAGAGTTATTGGAGCTTGTAAAAAATAATCCGGCTGATATTCCTATTTTGTTTATTATTTCGGGAGGCGGTTCGTCGTTGATGTGCCTACCTGTTGATGATGTGCCTTTTTCACAAAAGCAAAAGCTTAATCAGTTTTTACTTAGAAGTGGTGCAAGCGTTGATGAAATAAATGTAGTGCGTAAGCAGTTGTCACTTGTTAAAGGCGGTAAGTTAGCGCAGGCCGCTAAGTCGGATTACGTTACGCTCATTATTTCAGATGTAGTAGGGGACAAACCAAGTGATATAGCATCAGGCCCTACTATTAGCGATGGCAGTACTAAAGCCGATGCACTGGCTATTTTACAAAAGTACAATTGGCCGGTAATTGCAGAGGTTGAAGCGCATTTATTAAAACCAGAGCAAGAACGAGTTGCTGACACCGTGGGTGAGTACTTTATTGTTGCAAATGCGCAGCATGCTATTGATAGCGCTATAAGTGTTGCACAGCACGAAGGCTGGGAAACCGAGGTACTAGGGTATGATATTCAAGGCGAGGCTAAAGAAGTTGCAAAGCAACATGCGGCTATCGCTCTTGATCAAAAAGCCCAAGGCAAGCGCGTTATGTTGTTCTCTGGTGGCGAGCTTACAGTAACCGTTGCTGATGTTTATGGCGATGGCGGGCCCAATCAAGAATACTTAATGGCGTTGGCTGAGGTACTTAATGGCGAAGCGGGTATTTACGCACTTGCTTGTGATACCGATGGTGTAGATGGTAGTAAAGATGTAGCGGGTGCGTATATAAATAACAGTACGATTGCTCGCGCACAAGATGCTGGCGAAAACTTACACGCACAGTTAGAAGGTCATAATAGCCATCAGTTTTTTAAAGCCATTGATGATTTAATCATTACTGGGCCAACTAACACAAATGTGAATGATTTTAGAGTGATAGTGATTGAGTAGGCGCAGTTTGCCCACTTGTTCTTTATAATGGTTTCACGTAATCTTGTGCTCCAATTTTGTTAGGGTTAATAGCTATGTTTTCGTTAAACAACAGTAACTTATTACGCTCTGGTTTTGAGCTTGGAAAAGGCGAAAAGCTATTTCAAGATATTGAGCGCGATATTATAAAAGTGGTGTTTTGGGAAAAGTGCGTAACTCAAAGTCATATTGTGAGCGCAACTCGTATTCCACAGCAAACTGTGTCGCGTTTACTTAAGTCGTTAACCCAACACGGTGTAATTGTACAAACTGATACGCTAATTCCTAATAAAAAAGGTAAGCCTGGGTTTGGCATTGCCCTTAATCCCGATTACGGATTTACCTTTGGCTTAGCTATTTTGCTTGATGCTATTTCGCTTGCTGTAATGGATTTTACGGGAAAGGTGGTTTACACCCATATGCAGCTAATGTCGGATATGAGCATTAATAATGTGCTTAAATGTGCACAAAAGCTGGTAGAAGATATAAGCGCTGAGCGTGACATTCCAAGTGAAAAAGTACTGGGAATGGGCGTGGGTATCTCTGGCTTTTTTAGCTCAATGGATGGGAAAATGAATACCCACCATATGCTAGAAGAGTGGTCGCAGGTTGATATTATCGATATTGTGTCGCAGCATTTTCAACTCCCTACTTGGGTTGTTAACGATGCTACAGGCGCAGCCGCAGGTGAAGGTGTTGCTGGTATTGGACGCGAGTATAAAAACTTTGTTTATATGTTTGTGTCGGCCGCATTTGGTGGTGGTATTGTAAATAATGGCGACGTACTGCGCGGTACATACGGAAACGCAGGTGAGCTTGGCGACATGCTACCGCCTAAATTATATGCCCACCCCAATCTTGAATTACTAAAACGTATTTTGAAAAAAAATGGCGTAGCGGTTACTTCTATTTACGACCTGCATGACAACTTTGACCCCGATTGGCCAGGTGTTGAAGAGTGGCTGTTTAAAGTTCAAGACTCATTTGATTTAGTGGCAACCTGTTGCTCTGCATTATTAGATGCTGAAGCGATTATTATTGGTGGCCATATTCCAAAAGAGTTGGCTGAAAAAGTTATTGCACGAACTGAGGTTTATGCACAATTTAGACGTGGCGCTAAACGCCCTATGCCAAAGCTGGTGGTGTCTAATATTGATAATTTTCCGGTATCAATTGGCGCAGCCACATTGCCATTTAGAGAGTTGTGTTTGTAGCTTAATACCAATCCGCAATAATACTTAATCATTTTGCGGGGCTAAACGTGTCGCTACCTGCGTTAAAAAATTCTCATTTACGACTGCATGGATGCAGAAGGTAGAGCAATGCAGGAGCAATTGCCGAGAACAACTAAATATCGAATTTTTTGCCTAGCTATCAACACGTTTTTCCAGCCTCAAAATAGCTTATTTAATTAAGCGAATTGGTATAAGAAATACACATTTTAAAAACGAAAAAGCCGATATCGTTTTATGTAATATCGGCTTTTTTGTGTGGGTTATTTACTCTTCAACGAATGCTTCGCCTTGTGTCATCCACTTTGCAGCTGGTTTGCCTTTTAAGTAATGATCAAAGTACTGCATCATACGTACTGAAAAATCGACCTGATTAGGAAACTTTTTCAAGTGGTGTGGTTCACCTTCGTATTGTAAAAAGGTTGCATCTTTACCAGCGCGGCGAAGTGCTAAGTAGTACTGCACGCCTTCGTGCCAAGGCACTGCATCGTCTTTATCGCCAAACATAATTAAAATAGGGGTATTTACTTTATCTGCAAAAAACACCGGTGAGTTTTCTATGTACAGTTCTGGTGCTTCAAATAAGTTTTTACCTATACGGCTTTGCCCTGTTTCGTATTGAAACTGACGAGCAAGACCTGATTTTAAACGTATGCCACTATAAGCACTGGTCATGTTTGATACTGGCGCGCCAGATACAACCGCTTTAAACATATCTGTTTGGGTTATCATAAACGCACTTTGATAGCCTGCCCAAGAGTGACCTTGTAAGCCTATTTTATCAGGGTCGGCTATGCCTAAATCTATTAATTTTTGGGTGGCGTTTATCATGGTTTGCGTTGACGATTTACCCGGGTGACCTATTTCAAAACGAATATCAGGTAAAAATACCGCATAACCATTTGAGGTAAACATAGGGAAATTAGGGCGATGGTTTAATTCCATTTTTGGAAAATCAAACATACGCTGGCTCATGTAACGGTAAAAATACACAACCACAGGCACTTTATCGCCTTTTTTATATCCCGCAGGTTTTATTAGTACGCCTTGTAAGTCTTCGCCATCAAAACCTTTATAGCTTATTAGTTCTGGCTTTTCGCCCCAGGCAAAATTACTAATTTGTGGGTTTAGCGTGGTCACTTGTTTTGGTGAACTAAAGCTAAAATCTGTTTGGTAGTAATCAGGAAATTGGCTATAAGTTTGCGAGGTAAATAAGTACTTGTCAGCCTTTTTGGCTTTTTTAACCATATCAAAGCGTTTATTACCGCTAAGCACCTTAGTTAGTGTGTTAGTGGTTAAGTCGAGCTTTGCAACTTCGCTTTGTTTAGTTTGTAAGTTAATAGCAGAGACAAGTAATGTATCGCCTTTTTTAAAGCCCACTCTGGTTTTATCAAGCTTAATAACACGGTACTGCGTATTGCTTTGCTTACCATTAGTTAGGCGTTCAGCTTGCTTAGTTTTTACATCAAACGCCCAAATATCGTATTTACTATAAGCAAGCACTTGGCTGCTATCGGTCATCCAACCTGCAAAACCATAACTAGGTTGAGTAGATGGGTAGTCGTGTTTATCATCAGCAAAGGTTGCCTGAATCGCTTTTGTAAGCGATGTTACTTTATTATTTTTTAAATCTTTTAACTGTATTTGGCTATCGCTAAAATAAGCCGCAAACTCACCATTCGGGGCAAGGCTCGGTCTAAACGGGTAGTTACTTATAATTGGAGTTTGTTTACCGGTGTTTATATTTACCGCAAAGTAATCAGCAAAAAAACCGCCGTACATAATTTTTTTTAGGTAGGGGATGTTAGATGAGCCAAGTAAAGATGCATCTCGCTGAGGGTTTAGTGCAACCTCAGGCATGTTTGGTGTACTAAGTTGCGCAACTTTTTGCGAGTTAACGTGATACACCGCACTGTAATGGCGATTTTTATTAACTTCGTTCCATTGCTGCTCTTCACGTGGTTTTATTTGCGCATCATTGTTGTGCCATACATTAAGACCTTTATGCTCACGTATGGTATCAAAGTCGTACAATGAAGCTTCGTCGGTATACTCTTTAGCTTTTACTTTAGCTGCTAATTTTGGATGGTTTTCAAAATATAAGCGCTCGCCATTTTCTGACCATTTAAGGGAAGCTGTTTTACCTAGAGTCCATGTTTTATTAGGTGAGGCTATTGTTGAAAGTTTATCGTTTTTATATAGCTGTAAAGTGTAGCTTCGACGGCGCGTGTCATCATTTACATAGTTGCCCAATGTAAACGCTGCAATATTGTCAGTGGGGTGCCACGCTATTTTATTTGCGATTACGCCCGGTTCATCAATTAATACGCTGCTATTAAAGTCACTGAGCTCAATTAACGCTATTTGGTTGTTATTACCATCGCTGTAACTTTGACTCACTAATAGCTGGCTGTTAGCTGAGTTAATAGCGTAGCTAAATACGTTTTCTATTGTATGAGTGCGTTTATCAGATAAATTTACGATAACAAGCGCATAGCTCTTATCTTTTTTATCGGGCGTGATAGCGTTGTCTTCTTCGTTTTTAGTGCTATCGGTTTTATCTTCTACTTTTGCGTCATCGTCTTTTTTATTTAAACGATAAGCAAGCCACATACCGTCATCAGATAACGTGTAATCTTTTACATCAGCAAAGCTTTGTTGGGCACCTGATTGTGTGTTTACGAGTACCAGGTTGTTTTGAAGTGTGTCTTTTTTTTTGGTTGTTTCTTTTTCAAGTAAGGTAGGTACTTGTGTAAAAGCGACCCAGTTAGCGGCTTTATTAATATGAGGCTTAGTGCCGCGTTCTACTTCTGCGATGAGTGTATTGCTTTGTAGTGAGTAAACTTGACCAGTTGCATTTCCACGATACGGCGTTGCACTAAAAGTGAGTACTTGACCATTGTCAGATAGTTGTGTGCTTTTAGCTGATTTAAAACTAAATACGTCTTTAAATTGTAGCGATTCTTTGGCGTGTATGCCGGTGCTAGTTAAGCTGGCAACGAGTGCCGTGCTTAATAAGGTGAGTTTTGTTTTCATTATTGATTCTCGTATTATGACATTGTTTCATTGTAACGAGTTTGGTTCATAATTCGAGCGGATCAGTTAAATGGCAGCTACATACGACAAAACGACCCGTAGGTCGTTTTTTGGTATTTAATTTATTAATTTAGCAAACATTACAGCCAAATTTTTTGTAGCTCAAGCCATTGTTTTTCAAATTGAACACTTGGCTTTGCTTTAAAGTCACTACGTACAAACTGATTCATTTTGCCTTCAACGTAGGCAAGTAAAAAGTTTGCAAGTGTAAGCTCATCACTTTGGAAGTTTTTACCTTCACGTAATTTACGCTCACGAAGTACTTGTTTAAACTGAGTTTCTAGTTTTTCAAACAGACTTTGTACCCGCTCGCGTAAACGTTCCTGCTCACCTTGTAATGCGTCGCCAGTTAAAATACGAGTAATGCCTGGGTTTTTTTCAGCAAAGGTTAGAAGTAATAATAGAATGTTATAAATGCGCGTTTGGCTTTCTTTTTCGTTTTCAATAATAATATTTATACGAGATAAAAGGGTATCTTCAATAAACTCAATTAAGCCCTCAAACATACGCGCTTTGCTCGGAAAATGACGGTATAGCGCAGCTTCAGACACACCCACCTCAGCAGCTAGTTTTGCTGTGGTGATACGTTGTCCTAAATTAGTTTCTAACATTTGTGCGAGTGCTTGCAGTATTTGCTCTTTGCGATTACTTCTTTTTGTCGCAGGCATGAACATTCCTTTTTATTAGTTATTCTTAGTGGCGCAGTTAAGAACCCTAGTCATTTTTTGTTCAAATGATTGGCGTATGTTAATGTTTTATTCAGTTTGTTTCCAGCCTTTTTATAGATGTTTAGCCAGCTGTTCGATCACCTTGCGAGCTATTTCTATTTTACTTGTAGTTGGTAATTCTAGTTGTTCGTTATGCCAGTACAGTGTTAAAGCATTATGATCGGAATTAAACCCTAAGCCACTTTTTGATACGTCATTAGCGCAAATCATATCTAGATTTTTATTTTGTAGTTTACATTTAGCATAGCTTTCTACATTTTGAGTTTCGGCGGCAAACCCCACAGTATAAGGACGGTTTTGTTTAAGGTTGGCAATAGCTGCAATTACGTCAGGGTTTTTAGTTAAAGTAAGAGTGAGTTCGTCGCCTTGCTTTTTCATTTTTTGAGTCGCAATGTTTGCAGCTCGATAATCTGCTACAGCAGCGCAGCCAATAAATGCATCTGATTGCGGTGCATAGGTAAGTGACTCAGTTAATAGCTCCTCAGCGCTTTCTATATTGATAAGGTTTACGCCAGTAGGGGCTTTTATAGTGACCGGACCCGAAATTAAATTAACCTTAGCACCGAGTTGCAAAGCGGCTTCTGCCAGTGCATAACCCATTTTTCCAGAGCTGTGATTTGATATAAAGCGTACCGGGTCGAGAGGCTCACGCGTTGGGCCTGCTGTTATTGTAATTGTTTTTCCTGCAAGTAATTGCGGTTGCTCTTTTGCTATACATAGCGCAACTAGCTCATGAGGCTCTAACATGCGTCCAGCGCCTATATCACCACACGCTTGCTCACCTTTACCCGGGCCCCAAATAAGTACGTTACGTGCCTTTAATGTGGCTAAATTAGCTTGTGTTGCTGCGTGTGCATACATTTGCTGATTCATGGCTGGTGCAACTGCGACTTTTGCAGGCGTTGCTAGCAGTAACGTTGTTAGTAGGTCGTCAGCAATGCCGGCTGCCATTTTAGCAATAATATTACACGTCGCTGGAGCAACTAAAATTAAGTCAGCCCATTTTGCAAATTCAATATGCCCCATTGAAGCTTCAGCAGAAGGGTCTAGTAATGAGTCAGAGACTGTTTCTCCACTAACGGCTTGCATGGTCAGTGGTGTAATAAAGTGTTTAGCTGATTCAGTCATAACTACTTTTACTTCACAACCAGAGTCTTTTAATCGCCTAACGAGTTCTGCACATTTATAAGCTGCAATACCGCCGGTAATACCTAGTACAATTTTTTTGTTTGTTAAGTTAGTCATGGATGTTCATCAGTTTTTATTAAATATTGGGCTTAAAATAACAAATCTTTACCCATACAGCGAAGTTTTTTAATTCGAAATAACAGGCTAAATTTCAAATTTGCATTACATTTATAAGACACTTTCGCCTCTCAAGGATGAATAATGCAACTTACTTCACTACCAAACTCACTTCGACCTCGTGAAAAGCTCATAGCAAAGGGGGCTAAGGCGCTGACTGACGCAGAGCTTCTTGCCATATTTTTACGAACAGGGTTACCGGGAATGAATGTAATTGAGTTGGCTCAGCATTTATTAAACGAAAATAAAACACTTCATAATTTGTTTAATGCCAGCATTGAGGAGTTTTGCTCTCAAAAGGGGTTAGGGACCGCTAAGTATGTTCAGCTACAAGCTGTGTTAGAGCTAAGCCAACGTTATATGCAGGAGCGTTGCCAACGAGACGCCGTGTTTAATTCGCCAAACTCAGTTTACGATTACCTAACAATTCAAATGCGAGGCTTGCAACAAGAAGTATTTATGGTGTTATACCTAGATAGCCAAAATAGATTAGTAAAAGATGAAATACTTTTTTATGGCACA
This sequence comes from Pseudoalteromonas sp. GutCa3, assembly GCF_002836155.1. Taxonomy (NCBI): domain Bacteria; kingdom Pseudomonadati; phylum Pseudomonadota; class Gammaproteobacteria; order Alteromonadales; family Pseudoalteromonadaceae; genus Pseudoalteromonas; species Pseudoalteromonas sp. GutCa3. The sequence goes on from NZ_PJBK01000011.1 coordinate 48,741, forward strand.
ATTAATTCTGCCAGTGTTTATCCGCGTGAAGTGGTAAAGGCTGCGCTTAAAAATAATGCAGCCGCTGTTATTTTTGCGCATAATCATCCAAGTGGTATTGCAGAACCGAGCCAAGCAGACAAACTTATTACTAATAAATTGCAGCAAGCACTGCAATTGGTCGACATAAGTGTGCTCGATCACATCATTGTTGGTGGAGAAACGTGTGTTTCGTTTGCCGAGCGAGGCCTGATTTAGCTTTGTTAGATACAGAAGTGTGTTAAAAATGAGCTGTTTAACGTGTTTTGGCAAATTAGTTTAATTTAAATGCAGTTTTTACTTTCCCTAAGGGCATTCGATCTTTATAATTAGCCGCTATCAAATTTACATATATGAGCTGATTGGATAGATCAGTGTTTGATCTTTGCCTGTAAAAGCTGTATAAAGAGCGCCCTTCGATTTATCTCTAGGGCGGAAATACACGGCCTTAGATTAAATTAAGCTCGAGCGAAGTTATTGGAGATATATAGACATGTCTAAAGTATGTCAAGTTACAGGTAAGCGTCCTGCGGTTGGTAATCACCGTTCACACGCGAGAAACGCGACTAGACGTCGTTTCCTACCTAACCTACAAACACACCGTTTTTGGGTTGAAAGTGAAAAACGTTTTGTAACATTACGCACTACTACTAAAGGTATGCGTATTATCGATAAAAAAGGCATCGACACGGTTCTTACAGAAATCCGTGCTCGCGGCGTTAAAGTTTAAGGATCTGAATCATGCGCGATAAAATCCGTTTAGTTTCAACTGCCGGTACTGGTTTTTTCTACACTACTGACAAAAACAAACGTAACATGCCTGAGAAGATGGAAATCAAAAAGTTTGATCCAAAGATTCGTAAACATGTTCTTTTTAAAGAAGCTAAAATTAAGTAATTTTAGTTCTTTTAGAATTTAAAAACCCAGCTTAGGCTGGGTTTTTTGTTTTTAAAAATATGATTAGTGAATTGATATAAAAAAACCTCGTTGGCATAACCAACAAGGCTTTTAAATCAAAAAACGTTATACCAATAGCATTAAATTAGTGAGCTATTTAATGCGATAAAATAATCATGTTTTTAATAAAACTGGTATCATTAGATTTTTGTGAATGCATCTTGTAGTGGTGGTACTACTTGCTTTTTACGGCTCAGTACACCATCTAACCATACTTTATCATTCTCTGGTTTTACACCGTAAGCCTGCTCAACTAAGTTTGCATCGTCAGATACAATTAGCATTTCTGAGCCTTCTTTCATTATATCGGTAAGCAGTAAAAATACAGAGTGGCGATTACCCTCAACTTTTAGCTTAGCAATATCGGCTGCAAGGTCTGCTTTAATATCGTCAAAAACAGCAAGGTCGATTACTTCTAGTTGGCCAATGCCTACCAGGTTACCGTTCATGTTGAAATCTTTAAAGTCACGCATTACTAAATCACGTGCTGGTGTGTCTTCTACCGCAGATTTAACGCGGAACATATCCATACCCAATTCTTTAAAGTCTTCGATGCCTGCAATTTCAGCTAGCGCTTCAACACATTTAATATCGGCAGTGGTACATGTTGGTGATTTAAATATGACTGTGTCGCTTAAAATTGCACACATCATAATACCCGCGATGTCTTTAGGGATTTCTACGCTGTAGAAGTCGTACATCATTTTAATAATGGTGTTTGAACAACCAACAGGACGAATCCAACATTCAAGCGGAGTAGATGATGTTAAGTCACCTAATTTGTGGTGATCTACCACGCCAACAACGCGAGCTTGGTCGATATCATCGGGTGCTTGTGTTTTTTCTGTGTGATCTACAATATACACATCTTCACCCGCGTAGCTTAATTTAAGCTCTGGTGCTTCGAAGCCAAATTTATCAAGGATAAATTGAGTTTCAGGTGAAATTTCACCAAGACGAGTTGGAATTGCAGGCTCATCGATTTGGTTTTTTAAATAAGCCAGTGCAATTGCACCACAAATAGAATCTGAATCTGGGATTTTATGGCCCACTACATACATAGACATTGACGGAACTCCTTTAAATTTGCCGATATTCTAACAAAGTCTGCGGCCTTTAACATATAGACAGCGCAATTAAGTTTTAGTTACACTTTAAAATCTTGAATTTACTAGGTGTATTAATATGCGACTGGGCCGTAAAGGTTGGAACAACGTTATAATATTTTCGATGTTGATTATGATCTTCTTCTTAAATGGCTGGCATAAGCAACTTTTGGGAGGGGAGGATAAACCAACATTACAAGCCGTACTCCCCCAGCAAAGTTTTGTACTGACACTGCAATTTGTTGATCAAAAAATTGAGCGAATAGGAACAAGCTGGCGTACAACCCCACTACAAAAAGACATACCGCTTGTGTGGCAAGCATCTGAGCAGCAACTTAGTGATTTAATTAACCAATGGCAAAGCGCGCAATTAATGGGCGTTAACGAATCTGTTGTTTTTAATCCTAATGCGCCTTTATATGTTGCTACATTTGAGTTGGCTGGCGAGAGTTTACCTTGGGTTTATTTGCTTTATAAAGGCGATGGGCAATATTACTTACTCGAAAAGAGTAGCCAACGAATACTCGCACTCGATTTGAAAACTGCACAGCAGTTATTTCCTAGTTTTGATTTTTCACAAAGTGAGTCTAATTAATGCCTGAATTACCAGAGGTAGAAGTGAGCCGAATGGGCATCACTCCCCACGTACAAAACCAAGTTGTTACAAAGGTAAATATTTACAATGCCAGTATGCGCTGGCCAGTGCCAGATGACGTGTATCAACTTGAAGGGCTAATTGTTACTAGTATTGAACGACGAGCTAAATACTTACTTTTGCACTGTGAGCTTGGGAGCACTATTTTACATTTGGGTATGTCAGGTAATTTACGTGTTGTAGATAAAAGTGAGCCGCTTAAAAAGCATGACCACGTAGAGTTTATTTTTGGCAACGGTAAAGCACTGCGCTTAAACGATCCTCGTCGCTTTGGTTGCTGCTTATGGCAAGAGCCAGGTGAAGTGCATAAGCTACTCTCTAAGCTAGGCCCTGAGCCGCTTACCGATGATTTTTTTGCTAAACGCGTGTACGAACAATCGCGCAATAAAAAAGTACCCGTAAAGCAATTTATTATGGATAACGCAGTGGTGGTTGGTGTTGGTAATATTTACGCGAATGAATCGTTATTTAAAGCGGGTATACATCCAAAGCGAGAAGCGGGAAAAGTATCGCTCAAACGTTATCAAGCACTTATCCCTATTATAAAAGACACGCTTGCTGCGGCCATTATGCAAGGTGGTACAACGCTTAAAGACTTTGCACAAAGTGATGGTAAGCCTGGGTATTTTGCTCAAGAGTTATTAGTATATGGGCGCAAAGGCAAGCCATGTATGACGTGTGAAAATGAATTGGAAGAAATTAGATTGGGGCAGCGCAGTACTATTTTTTGCTCAAATTGCCAAAAGTAGTTATCTAGGGCGTGTTGACCTTTCGTGATTGATTTTGCAGCAGACTGTTTGGTATTTAGGCAAGGCAGAGCCTATGTAGTGTGGTTATTCCCCATAAATTGGCGATAACGCAGCATAAATGCCAAACATGCGCTGCCCTTTGGGTTCTTTCTAGGGGCGATTAACTCTTTGTTGCTCGATTTTTACTTAGCCCGCTAGGTTACAAGCCTCGCGCCGCGATTAAATCGCCCCTAGATTGAACAAATTTCAATCCACAAAGATCAACACGCCCTAGTTATTTAAATTTTATCGATTCTAAATTTAATGATATTTAAGGGCCAGCTTTAAAAGCGGGCCCTATATTTTAAAGCTCGAACGGTGCTACACCGACCGCTTTCATTTTATATCCTACCTGCGCTATTTCGCCCGACCATGTTTCAGTACTTATTATTCCAGTTACAACAATTGCGTCGTATAGGCTATCTATTGGTACTCCACCTTTAATTGTTACATGGACTATTTGATTTGGCGGTGGCGGTGGTACGTGTATACAGGCGCCAAAATAAGGAACGAGTAAAAACTCGGTAATTACTTCGCTATCGCCCTCAAGTGGCACAACAAAACCAGGCAAACTCACCGATTGGCCATCAAGTGCCTTTACCACTGGAGCATCTAAATCGGGTTGCACCCAGTTTTGATCACTACCTTCGTGATTAGCTTGTGCTTGAGTGTCTATTTGCACGTGGTTTTTAGGGATTAAGTCTTCCCAAAAAATTTCTTTTGGTGGATTAGCATAACTCGCTACGCTTACAAATAATAAGCCAATAGCAGCAATGTACTGAAAAGCTGTTTTAAAAAATGTCATAAAATACCTAAAAATTATGCTTTTATACTCATACCATCGCTGAGTGAATAAAAATAAGCGCGAGTAGCGGGTATTAAGCCAATAATAAAACCGGCTGCCATAATAACGCCGATTAAGCCCAGTTCATAGTAAGAGAGTATTGTGATATTTACGCTTATACCGGCATGGCTTTGTAAGTAACCGCCGGCTGAAAAAATAACTAAATAGTAAAGCACACTACCTACTAGGCAACCAAGTAAAGTAGTCAGTAGTGACTCAATACTTATAAGTGTAAATAAATGCCAAGGGCGAGCGCCTACCGAACGTAATATAGCAAGTTCGCGACGACGCTGACTTAAATTTGCAAGCAATGTCGTTAGCATGCCAAGTAGGCTTACTAACACGACAACAGCTGAGAATAGCAAAAGTATTTTTTCTACTATGGCGAGCATTTCCCATAACTCTTTAAGTGTTACGGTTGGCATAATGCCAAGCAGGGCTTCTGGCTTATATTGATTTATATTGCGCCTAATTTGTAATGTGTACAAAGGCGAATTAAATCCCATTAAAAATGCTGTAATTTGCTTAGGGTGACCAGCTAGGCTGTTATCTTCGTCATGCTCATGCTCATGCTCATGCTCATGCTCATGCTCATGCTCATGCTCATGCTCATGCTCATGCTCAAGGCTAGCTTTACCGCCGTGAATTAAATCGATTGCAGCCAAAGGAATATGCAGCGTTTTATCAACAGGCGTGCCAGTAGGGTTTAAAATACCGACGACTTTAAATGGGTTATCGTCATGATGATGAAAGCTGGTGTTCCCCATACCGTGCGATATAACAATAGAGTCGTTAAGTTTATAACCTAATTTATTTGCAACTTCACTACCTAGCACCACTTCGTTAATTGCAGCAAAAGGGTGGCCTTTGTTAAAGGTTAAATTTTGTTTTTTTGCAAAGCGATAATGGCTAAAGTAATCAAGTGTTGTGCCTAGTACCGCTTGGCCTTTATGGCTGTCGCCTAGGCTTATAGGTATGCTCCATTTTACGCCTCGCTGACTTGTTATGTATTCATAACTTTTCCAGCTTACGCCGTTATTAGTATGGCCAATTCTAAATACTGACGAAAGCAGCAACTGTATGTCGCCGGTACGCGCACCAACAATTAAATCAGTGCCCGAAATAGTATTACTAAAACTACTTTTAGCATCAATTCGTACACGCTCAATACTTAAAAGTAACATTACACTAATTGCGATAGTAAATAATGTAAGCAGTACACTTGCGCGGCGGTTTAATAAGCTTTTGTAAGCAAGTTTAGCGAGAATCATACTTGTTCCTGCAAGCTTATAAGGTCAATGGAGCGGTCAAATAAAGGCTTTAGTGTTTCATCGTGGCTCACAAATACCAGCGTACTATTAGATAACTTTGCTTGTTCAAACAGTAGCTTTATAAAGCTCTCACGGTTATTTGTATCGAGTGCAGAGGTGGGCTCATCAGCAATTATTAATTCAGGGCTGCCTATAAATGCGCGAGCTGCAGCAACGCGCTGTTGCTGTCCAATACTCAATGTCGCTACATCTTTATGGTGATACTGCGCAGTAAGGCCTAAAGCATTTAATAACCGCATCGCTTCTTTTTGTAAGGCAGAGTTTTTATTTGATGATTGCTTTAATATTTTTTGTTTTCGACTTTTTGAAAACTCACACCCAAGCGTTATATTTTCAATAGGAGTTAAATAAGGAAGCAGGTTAAAGTTTTGAAAAATGTAGCCAATGTGATCCGCTCTAAAAACATCACGGGTAGTATTGCTTAATGTAGTTAGGTTTTGGTCTAAAATTGATACCTCACCGCTGGTGGCTGTATTAATACCAGCAAGAATCGCTAACAATGTCGATTTACCTGAGCCACTAGGACCGTGTAAAAAAATATGCTCACCTTTTTCTATAACTAACTCTTTTATGTTGAGCGTGGGTGAGCTATCGCTTTTATGCCACTTAAAAGTTACGTTTTTTAGGTTGATCATTACTTTATTTTACCATTTCCAATAATTGAGGTTTCTGCGCGTTTTAAATTGCCTAATAATATTAAATGGCTTAGGTTTTAGTTTATCTTCACTTAATAAAAACTCATTTGTTGCAGCAACTACGCGTTCACTCGACTGCCCATCAGTATATGGATGAAGCTCTTGGCAATAGTTTTCAATGTTTTTCATAAGTGTTTTAGGGTACGTGAAAGCCTGCTCTAAGGCTTCTTCAACTTTATTAGGGTCTGTTACATTAAGTAGGTGTTCCTCAGGAGCATTATTACAAAAGGTGACCACAGGTTTTCGTTGGACTAAAAACATTAAAAGTACTGATGATGTATCGCATAACATAACATCGGCTGATTTTAATAAAGGGACTACGTCGTCGGTCTCAATAAACGTTAAATTTTGATTGCTTAATGCCTTATATTTGCTTACCAATTCAGTTGGCATTTTTGGATGAAATTGCATTAAAATTCGCCATTTTCCGGTTTCACTAAAATGTTTTATTTGCTCATATAGCTTTGGTGCAAGCGATAGTCGCTTTGAAAATGTAGAGCAGATTAATAAGGTTGGTCGGGTGTCTGATTTATTTGTATAAGGCGTTTCGGTGATGCCATCAAATAATCGGTCAAGAGGAGGCCAGCCAGTTTCTGTTACCTTGAAATAGCCTAGTTTTCTTTGTAAGGCTTTAAATGGGATTGTTGTATTTGGGCCTTGTGTACAATACAGGTCGAAACAACCTCTAGCTTTAAGATGATCGTTATTCCCTTTTTTATCTAGCTTACCTGCATCAAAGCCATGAAACACACCTACTTTGATACCAGGGAAAAAAGTGGGTATTAAATTAGCCGGTGCAAACGTTGCATCGGGTTTCCATTCGTGAATATCTTCTATTGTATTAAGCCGTTTTTCTTCTTTTTTTAAAAAATTAGGATTGACTGCCAAACCTTGTAAAAACCAGCGCACTTCACCACCATGAGCTAATATTGCAGCCTGAATAGGCCTCAAAATAGCATATGAATAATTTTGAGAAATATACATCAAGTATTTTTTATTTTTAGTGGCAGTTAAGTAGTTCAAGCTATCTCCTCAGGCTGGTTGGCACATTAAGTTTACCCCATTGCGACTCGCTTATAAATATATGCCTTTATTTGTTTTAAGCATCCGATTGAGCTTTGAGGTTGGCTAGATTATTATACAGCCCATATAACCCCATACCATACTTTGCTCAAAGAGCATCCCTAACCCCGGAGATAGCATGACTAGCTATAAAGTTTTAGACGTAAACGATGATTTACCCATTCGTACCAAAGGTGAAGTACACAGCGGTAAAGTTCGTTCAGTTTATTGGTTAACTGATGAAGACAGCGCACGATTAATTAAAGACAAAGGCTACCAAGTACCGACAGGTACTGAGCTTGCGATTATGGTTATTTCAGACCGAATTTCTGCATTTGATTGCATTTGGCAAGGCGAAAACGGTTTAAATGGCGTACCAGGTAAAGGTATAGCGCTAAACTCAGTTGCAGCCCATTGGTTTAAGTTATTTGATAAAGCGGGTCTTGCGGGCAATCATATTGTTGATATTCCACATCCGTATGTGTGGATTGTACGCAAAGCCAGTACAGTAAAAGTAGAGGCAATTGCTCGCCAATATATTACGGGTAGCATGTGGCGTGACTACGCTAAAGGCATACGTAACTTTTGTGGTATTGACTTGCCAGAAGGCTTAAAAGCGAACCAAAAGCTTGATAACGTTTTAATTACGCCATCAACAAAAGGTATTATTGAAGGCGTTGCTGATATTCCGCCAGTTGATGATGTAAATATTACTCGCGCTAACATTACTAATAACTTAGATGTATTTAACTTTAAATCGGCAGATGACGTAACCAAATACGAAAAACTGTTAGTTGAAGGTTTTAAATTAATTAGTGATGAGCTAGCGAAGCTTAACCAAATTTTTGTAGATACAAAATTTGAGTTTGGTTATGTAGAGGATTTAAATGGCGCGCAACAGCTTATATATATTGATGAAGTAGGCACGCCTGATTCGTCACGTATTTGGGATGAAGAAGCATACAAAAATGGTAAAATTGTTGAAAATTCTAAAGAAGGTTTTCGCCAATTACTTATTAATAATGTGCCAGAGAGCGACGTATTATTAAATAAAGATCGCATGAGTGAGCGTGAGCAATTAGCAAAAGATTATATTTTACCAGAATCAGTAATGCTTGAAGTGTCAAATACCTATGTTGGCATAGCGAGCAAAATTGTAGGTAAAGATATTGTGATCCCAGAGAATCCTCGCCAAGAAGTAATTACTATTTTAGATAACGATTACGGATTAATTGTTAAATAGCAGCACTTAAGTGCTAACAAAGCCAGTAACTAAGTCTTTATTTTTAGTTACTGGGCTATAATTCTTGCAATTAGTGCTCGTCTCTAATTAACTTAACCTAACATTAATATTTAGGTGTTGTTATGTTTGAACGGGCATTTCAAAAGTTTGCTAAAAGTCATTACTTTTTAGCTATAGGTTTGTTTTTTAGTCAGTTTGCTTTAAGTGCGAATATTGAATTAGTAATAGAAGATCAGCACGGCCAAAAGTTATCAGGTGCAGTGGTTGAGCTTAATATTGCTGACAAACAAGCCACACCATCAAATTTGCCCATTGCTATAATGGATCAAGTCCATAAGCAGTTTTTACCCGAATTATTAGTTGTACAACAGGGTCAAAAAGTTAACTTTCCTAACAGCGATAATATTCGCCATCATGTTTATTCTTTTTCACAAGCTAAGCCTTTTCAACTAAGATTATATTCAGGGCAACCAAAAGAGCCCATTACGTTTGAGCAACAAGGGGTTGTTGTTTTAGGGTGTAATATTCATGACTCTATGGTTGGCTATATCTATGTAGCGAGTAGTGAATCCGTATATAAAACAGATAAAAAAGGCTATGTTAGTTTGCCTATTAATACGCTGCCTGCACAAGTGAGTGTGTGGCACCCTTTACAAACAGCGCCATTGGAGAATAAAAAAATGATAACAATTAATTCTCAAAAACAGTTACAGATAACAGTAAACACATCGACCCCAGCACCTAGAAATACCTTTGGTAGTAAGTTTAAGGCTGGTAATGACTAATAGTTTACGAAATCGCATAACCATTTTATGTGTTGGCTTAGTGTTATTAACCACTATGGTCAGCTTGTTTAGTTTTTGGTGGTCTACGAGTAAGTTTCAAGAAGAAAAAGTAAATCAAGACATTACCGTAGCGCAAAATGTTTATAAGCAATATTTAAAATCAAAAGAAAGCCTACTACTAACCGCAGCAAAAGTACTCACCTCCGACTTTGGTTTTAAGCAAGCTGTAGCAACGCGGGATGCCGGGACAATAAGCAGTGTGTTGTTTAATCATAGCCAACGTATTGATGCCGAATTAATGCTGTTACTTGATTTATCGGGTAAGCTAATTTCCGCCAATACTGACGAAGACGCTTTTGCACATAACTTAAAGCCGTTAATGGAAGAGCTTTTAAGTGCGCCAGAAGAGTCTAGTTTTGTGGTGCTAAATAACGAGCTTTACCAAATTATTTTATTACCTGTGAGAGCGCCACGTACAGTGGCATATAGTTTGGTGGGTTTTAAAATTGATGACAATGTAGCCCATGAACTAAAAAGCTTAACAGGCATGGATGTGAGCTTTATAGGTAGCGCTGACGATATTGTTATTAGTTCATTAGCTAATCGCCCTGAGCAATTTGAACCTGTTAGCTATTTTAGTACCGTAACCACTTCGCGGTTTTTTGGTGAGTATTTGGTGTATCGTAACCGAGATATAGATTTACCATCGTTGTTGACCCATCCTATAATTATTTTACTGAGCGCCGATTTAACACAAAGTTATAGTGACTTCGAAAAACTTCTTTTTACACTTATTATTTTAGCTATTTTAACTATGTTTGTAGGTGTTATTACGAGCAGCATATTTGCAAATAATTTAACTACGCCACTTACTCAACTAGCTGTAATAGCAAGGCAATTTGCACAAGGTAATTATACATTTGAATTTAAAGGGCGAAGGCAAAGTACCGAAATAGACACGCTAGTCGCAGCGTTTGATAGCATGGGTAATGATATTAATCAGCGCGAGCAACAAATTAGCTTTCAAGCCAGACACGACTCCCTAACAGGCTTTTATAACCGCTCAGCCATGCTTGAGGTGCTTGATGATGAGTTAGATTCATCAGCCGAGTACACGCTCGTTGCAATAGACATAAAAGGTCTTCGCCATATAAACGATAAGCTCGGTCCGCGTATTGGTGATGACTGCCTAAAGGCGGTTGCTTGCAGAATAAGTGAGTTTTCGGATGAGTTAGGGGGCTTTCATGCTCGTATTGGCGGCGATGAGTTTTTAACTGTGTTTCCGACTGCGGCAGCGCGCGAACACAAAAGCGGTATTGTTGGCTTAATGGCACAATTACAAGCGTGCTACACCATTCAAAAACTAAAAATTAACTTACGCTTTAGTGCGGGCATTGTGCAGTATCCTACGCAAGGAATTGCAAGTGATGACTTAATGCGCCGCGTGCTAATTGCTGTTGAAAGTGCTGCAAACACACAAGAGAGCATACATTATTATCAAAATGGTGAAGACGAGGCGCACTTAGAGCGCTTAATAATGCTTGATGAATTAAAGCAGGCTATTAGTGATGATGATGGTCAGTTATTTATGACCTATCAGCCAAAATTACACATGAAAACGCAAAAAATAGATAAAGTTGAGTCGCTTATTCGCTGGCAGCGAAAAGATGGTAGTTGGGTTAATCCTGAACTGTTTATTGACTTGGCTGAGCAGTCGGGCCTTATTGTTGAACTTACAGGGTGGGTTGTTAATACGGTTGTAGCACAAGTAGCGGATTGGCAGTTTAAAAATATAAACTTACAGGCTGCAATAAATGTATCTGCGCAAGATATAGCATTTCCGGGCTTTCATGCTGCATTAGTTCGTACGCTTAAAAAGTACAAAGTAGATCCTAAGCTGATCACTATTGAGCTTACTGAGCGCGATATGATCGAAAACGAAGAAAAAGGTATTAAAGCGCTCGAAAACCTAAAGGCAATTGGCGTTAAAATATCATTAGATGATTATGGTGTAGGGCAAACATCACTTGGTCGATTAAAAATGTTACCGATTGATGAGCTTAAGCTAGATAAGTGCTTTATCCTAAAACTTGATGAATCGCAAAAAGATCAATTTATAGTGCAATCATCAATTACGTTGGGGCATCAGCTAGGTTTCTCGGTTGTAGCTGAGGGGGTTGAAACACTTGGCTCATTAAATTTACTTAGAGGTATGCAGTGTGACCATGCACAAGGCTATTACTTAAGTAGGCCTTTAAAAGCAGAACTATTAGAAGAATGGCTGGAGGAATACTATGAAAAAAATTAAATACTTATTAGCAAGTTTGTTTTTAATAATTAGTGTACCGAGCATTGCAAGCAATGGAAAACTGCTAGCTACGCCGGGAGTTTCTCAAATTGAAGGCAGTGGCGGCGGTGGTATTGTACCGTGGGCACAACTTGCTGGGTACGCAAGTGATGACGAATTTTCGGTAAATGGCTTTTGTAGCCGCGCAGATGTAACCGACTACACACTTGACGTATGTGGTGCACAACTTAATTTATTTAATCGTGTTGAGCTCAGTTATGCCCAACAGCGCTTTGATGTACCAGCACTTGATGCTGAAATAGAGCAGTCAATTACAGGTGCTAAAATACGTTTATATGGCGATATTGTTTACAGTGATTGGCCACAACTTAGCTTAGGTATTCAGCATAAATCACTGGATGATGGCAGTATTGCAACACTTGTAGGCGCAGAAGATACTAGCGGCACTGACTACTACCTCGCTGCTAGTAAGTTACATTTGGGGGCTATTGCTGGTTATAACTGGTTTTGGAACGTAACTACACGATACAGCGAAGCTAATCAACTTGGTTTGCTTGGCTACGGTGGAGAAAATGGTAGTGGTAAAGTGCTATTTGAAGGCAGCACAGCTATATTTTTTAGTCGTGAAGTCGCCGTAGGTGTTGAGTATCGTCAAAAATCAAATAACTTAAACTTAGGCGAACAAGATTGGAAAGACTTATTTGTAGCATGGATGCCTAATAAGCACGTAAGTGTGACAGCGGCTTACCTTGATTTAGGAAGCATTGCAGGAGCTGACGATCAAACAGGTTGGTATTTATCGGTAACAGGGTATTGGTAATGAAAAGCGTTGGTATTTTTATAGTATGCGTAGGATTGCTTTGTAGTTGTGCTAGCTCAACACAATTATCGCTTTATCAAAAGCTCGATGGTAAAGCGGGGATAGGCAGAATTGTTGATAGCTTTATCTATCAAATAGGTAATGACGAGCAGATAATTCATTACTTTGAACACAGCAATATAGCGTACTTTCGCCAAGGGTTTATTACTCATATGTGTATGTTAGTAGAAGGCCCATGTACATACGATGGCGACTCTATGGTAGCAATCCATACAGGTATGCATATTACAGAGAAAGACTTTAATCATGTGGTTGATTTACTTATAAATGCAATGAATGAGCAGAACATTAGCCATAGTTTGCAAAACGATATTCTCTCTAGAATGGCACCACTTCGTGGTGAAATTATAAAAATGTAATCACTTTGTTTTTGTTATGCTCCTTTCAAGGTAGAATATAAAGAAAAAATAATAGTGATCCTATATGAATATAATTTTTGATACGCAAAGTCTTTACTATCTCCCTCAGTATATCCCTGTATATAAAGAATTATGTAAAAATGGCATCAAAAGTAAATTTGTATTTTATAAAAATAGCCATGAACATTTAATCCAGCGTGTTATAGATGACTATGACTTAGAGCACATCTGGGTTAACGAACAACAACAATCAATTGCTTATTACGAAAATGAAAAAGCTGATTGGGTTTTTTTTGCTAACTCTTTTTGTTACCTAGACCGCTTACATAAAGTATCTAAAAGCGCTCAGCTCGGACATGGAATAGGCCCTAAATCAAGTTACTATACTAAGTCTAGTCAAGCAATGACAGTTAGATTTGTTGAAGGTCAGTACAGACTAAACCGTTTAAAATCAATGTATCCAAATGATGAATTTGTTGATGTAGGCTTTTGCAAATTAGACCCTATTTTTAATAAGGAAAAAATTGATGGCACGTTAGAATTAACTAACTTTGATAATAAAAAACAAACTATTTTATACGCTCCTACATTTTATCCAAGCAGCTTAGAGTTATTTCCTGAAAATTGGCCGGAACATTTTGGTGATTACAACATCTTAATAAAACCTCATTACTTTTCTATTAGTAAAGAGCGTTATAAAAAACACGTGAAATTGCTAGATCATTGGTCAACGTATCCCAATGTATATTTAGCAAAAGTAGAAGATTATTCGTTAGTGCCTTTTTTAGATAAAGCAGATTTATTGATTAGTGATGCATCATCAGCTTTATTTGAATTTGCTCTGTTAAACAAGCCAGTCATTTGGTGCGATTTTTTGAAGTTGCGGTGGGGATACAAAGGAATATTTTCATATCGTTTTAAAAAGCGAATGGATCAAGATTATGGTGAGTATGCGAATGTTGCTATACACGCCAAAAAATATAAAAACCTTAAAAAGTTAGTTGAACAACAACTGGCTGAACCAGAAAGCTTAGCTAATATTAGATTGTCTTTATCAGAAAAGTTAGCGGGTAAAATGGACGGTAAAGCAAGTAACAGAATTGTTCAATATTTAATAAAAAATAAGTAACTATTACAAAAGTATTTGGATGTAATCGAACTACTAAAAGGATTTATAAACTCTAAATTATAATTGGGCTTTAGAAATGAAAAAAATTGGATATACAACGGGTGTTTTTGACTTATTCCACATAGGTCATTTAAATATTCTGAAAAGAGCCAAATTAGAGTGTGATTACTTAATTGTGGGTATTACTACCGATGAGTTAAGCAAGTCAGCTAAAAATAAAGAGCCAGTGATTCCTTTTCAGGAGCGTATGGAAATAGTTGAAGCAATAAAATTTGTTGATGAAGTTGTTCCCCAGGTTAACTATGACAAAGAAGAAGCCTGGAACAACTTAAAATTTGATAAAATGTTCGTGGGTGATGATTGGAAGGGCACCGATAAGTGGAACCAAATAGAAGCTGACTTTAAAAAGTTTAATGTTGAAATATGTTATTTCTCTTATACCTCTCATACATCTAGTACAAAATTAAGAAACGTATTAGACAAAATATGTAGTGCTAAATAATTAATGAAAAACCTAATTAGCTGTCAGCAATTACACGATCAACTTAATAATCCTGCATTAGTGATATTTGATGCAGGTATGCTGCGCCCAGGTGTTTTGGGTGCTTATTCGCCGCAAGCAATGCTGCCTAGCGCTAAACGTTTTGACATAAAAAACGAATTGGCCGATAGATCAAATCCCTTACCAAGTATGGTATGCAGCGAGCAGCAGTTTACCCACGTGATGCAAAATGCAGGTGTAAATAACGACTCGTTTATAGTTGTATACGAAGATGGCGGTTTATTTAGTGCAGCAAGAGCGTGGTGGATGTTTAAAGCTATGGGGCATCACAATGTTAAAGTACTCAGTGGTGGCCTTAAAAAGTGGTTAGAGAGCGGTTACGCCATACAACAAGGTTATAGCAAAGCGTCAGGTAAAGGTGATTTTACGGCAAACTATAATTCTGAGTATTTTATTAATAGCCAACAAGTGGTTGACGCAATCGATGAGCTTAACACTGTATTGCTAGATGCACGTGCTTATAAACGTTTTACAGGCGAAGAAAGTGAACCCCGAAAAGGTATGCGTAGCGGGAATATCCCAAATAGTCGATCGTTACCTTTTATGGATTTACTTAATAAAGGTGAAGCAAAACCACTTACTGAAATTAAAGCGATATTTAATGACGTGGTCGGTGATGCGCAGCAGCTACAATTTAGCTGTGGCTCAGGTATTACAGCCTGTGTTTTAGCGTTATTTGCTACCGAGTGTGGTTACAGTAATTTAAGTGTTTATGATGGCTCGTGGAGTGAGTGGGGCGCAAGTGATTCATTGCCCATCGCCACGGGAGAAAAGTAGACATGTTGCATATGTAAAGCTTGCTCACGTTAAAAGCGCAGCGCCTCAAAACCTCTTTGTGAATAATTGCATTTAAAAATATTACTCACAAGGAGAAGTGAAAGAGATGAAAATGAGAAGATAAAAACCAGTGCTTACTCGTATTTGAATACTGTTTTTATACAATAACTTACTCTAAAAGCGCAGCGCCTCTAAACCTCTTTGTGAATAACAGTACTTAAAAATATTATTCACAAGGAGAAGTGAAAGAGAAGAAAATGAGAAGATAAAAACCAGTGCTTACTCGTATTTGAATACTATTTTTATACAATCGCTTACTCTAAAAGCGCAGCGTCTCTAAACCTCTTTGTGAATAACAGTATTTAAAAATATTACTCACAAGGAGAAGTGAAAGAGAAGAAAATGAGAAGGTAAAAACCAATGTTTGTTCGTATTTGTATTAAATAGCTTTTACTTTCTAAAACCATAAGGGCAACTTTTACAACCATTTTTGCAGCACGAACCACGCTTTAAAAAAAACCACTTACTAAATATCATGTAACCACTTTGCATGGTGTAGTCGAGCCCTTCAATTAAATTTTCGTTATCTCTAAATTGTTTTGCAAAGTCTATTTGAGTTTTAATAGGTTGTGTATAAACACCCTTTAAAAAAGTATTTATTTTATTAAGCGTGCACTTGCGGCATAAACAACTTGTTGCTGTGATATCAAGCGGTAAAATAGCCGGCAGCTCATTGCACCAACACGCTGATATATCGTCTACATTACACGTTAGAGTACTGTGGCATTGAGCGCAGTTAAGTTGAGTCATTATAATTCTTTTTAGTAACAGTGAGCCAAGAATAACAAATATTATGAATACACAAAAAGCATTAGCTGAATTTATTACATTTGGTGAGCAAAGGGACGAAGCTATATCGGTTATCGTTTCAAGCCCTGCTGATAGCAATAAAACTCATTATACTCTCTCAACCGAGGTTTTAATTGATGTTCTTAAGCGCTGTTTAAGTAACGAAATAGACTTAGATGATTTAGAGCTTTGGGCAAACGTAATTGAATCGCGAGATGACATTGATTGTGCTGAGCATGAAGGTTTTATTTATGCGCTCAGTAATAGCGAGCAAATGGGGGAGCTTAACCATCAAAAGCTTGCTCAAATAGTTGCGTTAGTAAAAGTTTAAAAAGCGAGGTGTAAAACCTCACCTACAATATGGAACATAAACTTGTAGGTGCGAATTTACTTCGCGCTCATGTAACGTGGCTTTGGTGTTTAAAAAGCGAGGTATAAAACCTCACCTACAATATGTGCAACCCTGTAGGTGCGAATTTATTTCGCGCTCATGTAACGTGGCTTTGGTGGTTAAAAAGCGAAGTGTAAAACCTCACCTAATAAAAAACCGCACTTCAATTGAATGCGGTTTTTTGAATTGAAGACAATCGTTTTAAGCGATTATTTATGATATCCCAAGCACGTTTCGACTTCGTTTTTAGAACCTAAAATAACGGCTACTCGCTGGTGGATTGCATCAGGCTGAATATCCATAATACGCTCGGTACCGGTTGATGCGATGCCGCCAGCTTGCTCTACTAACATAGCCATTGGGTTTGCTTCGTAAAGTAGGCGTAATTTATTTGGCTTTTTAGGATCTTTAGTGTCGGTAGGGTAAGTAAATAAACCACCACGGCTAAGTACGCGATGCACGTCGCCCACCATTGCTGCAATCCAGCGCATATTAAAGTTTTTAGCGCGAGGGCCTGTATCACCTGCTAGCAAATCATTGATATAGTTTTGCATAGCTGGCTGCCAATGGCGTTGGTTAGACGTATTAATGGCAAATTCGTTTGTATCAGCAGGGATTTCGGCAAAATCTTGTGTAAGTAAAAAGCTGCCTTGTGTTTTATCAAGGGTAAACATGCGCGTGCCTTTACCTGTAGTCAGCGCAAGCATTGTTGACGGGCCGTAAAGTACGTAACCTGCTGCAACTTGCTTGTGGCCGGGCTGCATAAAAATGCTTTGATCAGCAGCGTCTGAGCCTTCAGGCGCTTCCATAATAGAAAATATAGTACCCACAAGTGAGTTAATATCCGTATTTGACGAGCCATCGAGTGGGTCAAATGCCACTATAAATTTAGCGTCTGGGTTACCTGCTACTGTGTAGTCTTCTTCTTCAGACGCGATTGCTTTAACAGTACCTGATTCCAGTAAAATATCTTTTAACAGCTGATTAGATAATACATCGAGCTTTTTTTGAGTTTCGCCTTGAATGTTTTCATCAAGGGTTGAGCCTAATACGCCAGAAAGCGCGCCTTGACCAACGCGAAACGAAATTTCTTTACATGCTGCTAAAATTGTTCGAATTAATGATAAAAGTTCTCTTGAACAACCATCTTCAAGTAATACTGGAGGGAGTCTACGCATTCTATTTTCCTGATAACGTGTTAAAACCAATCATAATGTGAGAGAGATTAGCTTAGAGCGCTGAAATTCGTCTTAAATAACTGTATTGTTTAAATAGCACCCTATAATGGGACCACCTAATCGTACTTAAAACACAAATAACAAAGATAAGATTATGAAAAAAATACCACTACTAAGTTACATATTCTTTACTGTGCTGTGCTCTATCATAACTCAAGCGCACGCAGCAATTAAGTCAATTGATGAATTTACTACGCAAATGAATCATTTTCCGGGCTATTATTCGTTTTTTTACGATACCCAAAACGGAAAAGTATATTTAAAAGTTGATAAGTTTGAACAGCAATTTTTACTGCAGCAAAGCTTGCCTTACGGTATTGGCTCTAACGACATAGGTCTTGATAGAGGTCAGCTTGGTAATACTCACCTTGTGCAGTTTGAGCGTTTTGGCGACAAAGTAATGCTGCGGGCTGTAAATACTTACTATCGTGCCAACACAAGTAACAAGGCCGAACAGCAAAGTATTAAAGAGGCGTTTGCATCAAGTATACTTGCTGGTTTTAAAGTGGTCGCAGAAGATAAAGCCACAGCACTTATTGATTACACACCTTATTTATTAAGTGATGTACACGGCGTAAGCCGAACGCTTGCGGCGCGTAAGCAAGGTAACTTTAGCCTTGATGAGTCACGTAGCGCCGTTTATATGAATCGCTCAAAAGCATTTGTAAAAAACACCGAGCTTGAAGCCGTACTTACATTTAAAGGCACAAAACCAGGTGAATTTGTTCGCCAAGTAAGTGCCGACCCATACTCACTTACCGTACACATGCACCATTCACTTATTCAATTACCAGACGATAATTACACGCCGCGCAAGTTTAATCCTCAATCAGGTTTTTGGAGTATAGAGCATAAAGATTACGCAGCGCCGCTTGGTGACTCTATGTACGTGCGTTATATACCGCGCCATCGTTTAACTAAAAAGGATTCAAGCTTACCTATTAGTGAGCCTGTTAAACCAATTGTTTATTACCTTGATCCTGGCGTTCCAGAGCCCGTTAAAAGCGCTTTGCTTGAAGGTGGAAAGTGGTGGAACGATGCATTTACTGCTGCAGGATATAAAAATGCATTTATAGTAAAAGTGCTGCCAAGTAGCGCCGACCCTATGGATATTCGTTACAACGTCATTCAATGGGTACACCGTGCAACGCGTGGTTGGTCATACGGAAGTTCGGTAATCGACCCACGTACAGGTGAAATACTTAAAGGGCATGTAACACTCGGCTCATTGCGTGTTCGCCAAGATATTTTAATAGCTGAAGCACTCGCTGCTCCTTATTTAAAAGGCAATGAAGTTGCTAAAAACTTGCAAGCAATGGCGCTTGATCGTATTCGCCAATTAAGCGCACATGAAATTGGCCACACGTTAGGTATTTCTCATAACTTTGCAGCATCGGTAGGGGATAGAGCCTCAGTAATGGATTATCCACATCCGCTACTTAGTTTTAATGAACAAGGTAAGCTTGATGTAACGCGCGGCTATGCAACAGGCATGGGCGTGTGGGATACCCAAGTAATTAAATATGGCTATAGCAATTTTACTAACCAAGATGAAAGCGCAGAACTTGCTGCTATTTTAAAAGAGAACAAAGCCAAAGGCCTTGAGTTTATATCAGATAGCGACGCTCGTGCTAAAGGTGGCGCGCATCCAACAGCTCATTTATGGGATAACGGCACTAATCCTTCGCAGGAGCTTTTAAGAGTACTCGACGTACGTAAAAAAGCGCTTTCGCAGTTTGGTATTAATAATATTAAAACGGGCGACTCATTATCGCAATTAGAAGAAAAACTAGTTCCGCTTTATCTGTTTCACCGTTTTCAGGTTGAGGCTGCGGTTAAGCTTATTGCCGGTGTTGATTACGAATACGAAACACGCGGTGACTCACCCGTAAAAGGCGCACAAGTCGTTAATAAAAAAACACAGCAAGAAGCGGTAAACGCTATTTTTGCAACACTTAAGCCAAGTAACTTATTACTTCCTGAATCTGTGTTATCGCTAATTCCGCCAAAAGCATATGGCGAGTCTAAATCGCGCGAGAGCATAGTTGGGCGCACAGGGTTAACGCTCGATGCAATGGCATTACCCGAGGTTGCAGTGCAGCACAGCTTGTCGCTTTTATTAAATGCACAGCGTTTAAATCGCCTAGCGCAGCAACAAGCACGTAGTAATGACTTTTATAGTTTAGATGAGTTACTTGAGGATCTATATAGCCAAGTGTTTAACGTGTCATCACCTAATACAATGACAGGTAAAATCACTCAGCGCGTGCAATTTTTAACAGCAAAAGCTATGGCTGATTTAGTAGCAAGCGATAGTGCAAGCCCTGAAGTGCAAGCGCAGTTACGTTACTACCTAGTTAAGTTGAGTGAAGACTTTAACCAAAACTCAATGCTGAGCCATACAAGTACTGGCGAGAGTGCGTTTAAGCAATATTTAGCTGAGCAAGTAAATCAGTTTTTAATTAAAGGGCAATGGCCAAACAACTTTAAAGTGCTGCCAATCCCACCGGGCTCACCAATTTAGAATAAAAAGTAGAAGCGCTTATTTTTAATCAATCATTTAATCAATCATTTAATCAATCATTTAATCAATCATAAAGCAAAACACCGAGTATATTTATACTCGGTGTTATTTTATTCTAAAAACGAATACGTACTTTAAGACTTTATTTGCACTAAATCGTAATCGGCCATACCAGGTACTATTGCCTGTAAGCGAGACTCGGTTACATCGAGTGCATTTAAACATTCGCAATATTCAGAAGCTTTAAGCTCTAATTGATGCGCCTTTTTTTGTAGCGACTTATCAATTTCTCTTGAGATAATATCCATGCGTTGCCCCATGTCGTTAATACGATCTTCTATATTACCTTCGCGCGATTTAAACGCATCTCCAAGTGATACCAAAATAGCACCTAACGATCCATGCACTGCAGAGTGAATTTGCTGGCTGATCTCTTTAGTAAAAAAATCATCTATTTGCGAAAGTGATTGAGGGGCTATAAAAAAGAAGTCATCGCCGCGCTTAAACTTATCCATTAGCGCGCGCTCTACATACTTTAGTTGTGTTTTAAGTACTTCAGGTTCTTTGTCTGACATACCTTCAACTACGTGTTCAATAGCGCTTAAACCTAAGTTAACACCATCTGTAGCCAGATTTACTAATTCGGGGACTGTGTGGCGAATACCATTACTAAACTGTTCGAGTACTTTGCTTTCGTCATCGCTTAAATCAACCCAATAACCGCGAATAAATAGTTGGTTATTGTTATTAATTTGTACACGAGTCTGGCCTTTATCTAATATGCGAATCGCATCGTCAGTAATAATTAAACCATGACGTAATTCAACATCGCATTGGGCTTGAGCAAAGACACTGCTGCTTGAGAGCGCTATGGACAACGCCAATATCGAACGAGATAGAAACGCCATAAACACCTCAAAAAGACTAAAATGGAAGGCGAGTAGGTTAACAAAAAAACAACTTTATGCAAGGGAAAATAAACCTATCAACTATCTCAAACAATAGCTGTATAGGGCGTAGCTTGAGTTTTTAGATACGGCTATGTTGAGTAAAATCAACAGTACAACAAAGGACTTAGTATAAAGCTAAAGAGGTAGTGTTAGCTCACATCTAAATAAGAACACGTGGTTTTAAAAATGAAGTTTAAAAAGATACAGCTATTTAGTTAATTAAGCTTTTAATAGCTGACTCCAAATTTACTCTGGAGTCAGCTTAAAAGGCTAGCGGTTAAAAGCCAAAATCTCTAGTGTGAAACCACTATTAATCGAATTGCATCAAGTTGTAACTGCGTTTTTTCAATATACGTAGTTAGGTCGTTGCGTTGCTTATCGTAGAAGGTAATTTCTTCTTGGCGAATATTCGGGTTAATTTGCTTAAGGGCAACAAGTCGTTCTTGCTCTTCACTGAGTGACGTTTGCATTTTAACAAGCGACGCTGCACGAATAACTTCAAGTTTTTCTTGTGCCATATCTTTAGCGGTAGTAATCATAGGGTGAACAGCACTTTGCAATGCGCCCGCAAGTTTACTTGCTGTTTGGCGGCCAACGGCTGATAACTGCTGATTAAAGCCTTCAAATGCCACATTCTCACCTAAATTATTACCTGCTTTATCTAGCAATATACGAATTGGTGTAGGCGGTAAAAAGCGACCAACTTGTAATACTTTTGGTGCCATTGCTTCTGCAACAAAAATAAGCTCAACAAAAAAGGTACCAGGCGGTAACTTTTTGTTTTTAAGCAATGCAACCGATGCGCTACCAAAGTCGTCGTCACAAATCATATCCATGGTGCCTTGCACCATTGGGTGATCCCAACTAATAAAGTGCACGTCTTCTTGCGAAAGTGCCGTGTCGCGATCAAAGGTAACGGTCATACCGTCTTCTTTAAGCGATGGGAATGATGGGTTTAACATATGTTCAGTCGGCTTTAAGATAATGGTATTTTCGCCTTTATCTTCTTGGCTTACGCCAAATGTGTCGAACACGTTGATCATGTAGCTTGGTAATTCAAACTGATTGTCGAGTTTTTCGATTTCAGCTACAAGTGAATCTGCAGCACCTTGACCCGATGAATGTAGCTCTAGTAAACGATCTCGTCCGCTTTCCATTTTTTTACGCAGTACTGCATTTTGCTGTGCTACTTGCTCAAGTAATGGATCGAGTTCGTCTTCATCGCAGTTATGCGCAGAAATATATTCAAGTAGATCATCACGGAACTCTTTATAAAGCATTTGGCCTGTTGACGAGGTAGATTCGAATGCGTCTAGACCTTCGTTATACCAACGTAGCAGTACTTCCTGAGCGGTGTTTTCAAAATATGGCACATGAATGTTCACATCTTGCGTTTGACCTATACGGTCTAATCGACCAATACGCTGCTCTAGTAAATCTGGGTTCAGTGGTAAATCAAACAGTACTAAGTGATGCGAGAACTGGAAATTACGACCTTCTGAGCCAATTTCTGAACACAGTAATATTTGTGCATTATCGTACTCATCTGCAAAAAATGCAGCAGCCCGGTCACGCTCAATAATAGACATGCCTTCGTGGAATACCGATGCTTTAATTGCTTCGCGTTCACGCAGTATTTGCTCAAGACTGATAGCTGTTTCAGCTTTAGCACATATAAGTAGTACTTTTTCGCGCTTAAGCGTTTTAAGTGTTTCGATTAACCAATCTACACGTGGGTCAAATAAACCCCAGCTTGCGCTTTCGCCTTCAAACTCTTGAAATATTTTTTCAGGGAAAAGAGCACGGTGTGCACTTAGTTCAGGGTTTTGAATGCCACCCATGTTGCCTAGTACCGACATAGCGGTTTTATATTGTTTTGGCAATGCCATTGGGTAGGCGTGTAATTTACGACTTGGGTAGCCATCAATGCCGCTGCGGCTATTTCTGAATAATATACGACCTGTGCCGTGGCGATCGAGCAGCATGTTAAGTATTTCTTTACGTGCTGGTAAATCACCTTGCTGTGCTTTTTCAAGAATATCAGTAATATCGGTTTCTTTTAATAGCTCAATTAGCGTGGCTTTGGCTGTGTCGTCTAGCCCTTGCTCTTGCAGTAATTGATTTGCAGCTTCAGCAACGTCTTTATAATTTGCTTCTTCTTCTTTAAACACGTCGTAGTCGTAAAAACGATCTGGGTCGAGTAACTGTAAACGTGCAAAGTGGCTGCTGTGACCAAGTTGGTCAGGCGTTGCGGTAAGTAAAATAAGGCCAGGAATATCTTGGCTAAGCTCTGCCATACGTTGATACTCTGAGCTTGGCTTGCCGTTATTTATACTTAGGTGATGGGCTTCATCTATAACTAGTAAATCCCAATCAGCAAGCGTTGCTTGTTCAAACCAGCGTTTTTTCTTGGTTAAAAACTCAAGACTGGTAAGTACTAGTTGCTCTGTATCAAACACGTTTGGAGAATCTGCAAACGCTTCGTCGCAACGTTCTTCATCAAAAATAGAAAAGTGTAAGTTAAAGCGGCGTAGCATTTCTACTAACCATTGGTGTTGTAGGTTTTCTGGTACAACTATTAATACGCGACTTGCACGACCACTAATAATTTGTTGGTGTAAAATCATGCCCGCTTCAATTGTTTTACCAAGGCCTACTTCATCTGATAAAAGTACGCGTGGTGCAAAACGTTTACCCACTTCTTGGGCAATATAAAGCTGGTGCGGAATAAGATTAGCACGCTGACCAATTAAGCCTTTAATAGGCGATTGTTCACGTTCAAATTTATGTAACCACGTTTGGTAGCGAAGTGTATAGCGATCAAAACGATCGACTTGGCCCGCAAATAAACGATCTTGTGGTTTATTAAACTTAATAAAATGATCTAAAAAGGTTTCTTTAAGCTTGGCAGTTTCGCCGTTATCAACACGGGTGCCGTGATAACACAGTAACTCGCCTTGTACTTCAATAGACTCTACTTCTAATTCCCATTCTTCAACGCTTTTGATCACATCGCCAGGATTAAATGCCACACGGGTAACAGGTGCTTCTGCCGAAGAATAAACACGGCTCTCACCACTGGCAGGAAATAATATGCTGACCTGACGGCCTTCAATGGCAACAACGGTGCCTAATCCTAAATCTGACTCTGTATCACTGATCCAACGCTGACCTAAGGAAAAATTCATGTATGTCTCGTCTATGATGAAAAAGGCGGCTATGTTACCTGTAAGCTAACACCACTGCAAGGCGCTATTTGGCTCACTTTTAATTAATTTTGTAAGTGTTAATTATTACTATTAAAACAACTTGTTTATGACTCTTTTTTAGGTAAATCAAAACTAATTACAGTTTGTAATAAAACGGACTTTTATGACAAATAGACTAAACTTACATTATGCCTTGGCAATTAAGTATTGCAGGTTTAAGTTTTGCCCGTTTTACTTAGTTATTTTGGTATAGCATAAAAATCATAAAACGTAAGGAAAGTGCTATGGAAAAAGCTTCGAACCTTGAAAGTAAAATGTATGTGCTAGATACCAACGTACTACTTCACGAACCCCTCGCTTATTTGTCTTTTCAAGAACATGACGTTGTAATTCCGATGACAGTGCTTGAAGAGCTTGACCACATAAAAGACAGAAAACACGACGTAAGCCGCGATGCGCGCGTCGCTATTCGTGGATTAGATGAAGTACTTAAAAATGCAACGCCCGAGCAAATGCTACAAGGCGTGGCGCTGCCGAGTAACAAAAAGGCAAAAGCGAGCTCTGCGGGTACGCTTATTATTGTAAACGACCATTTATTTGCCGACTCCATTTCTGGTTTGCCGGGTAACGAAAACGACCATCGTATTATTAATTGCGCCGTGTATTTACAAAAGCAGCACAGTGATTCAAAAGTTATATTAGTAACAAAAGACATAAACATGCGTTTAAAGGCCAAAGGCGCAGGGCTTAAATATGTTGAGGATTACCGTACCGACCAACTTATTGACGATATCAGCTTACTCACTAGTGGTTATAAAAAAATTGAAGGTGATTTTTGGGACCATGTAGGGGAATGTAATACGCAGCAACACGGACGAGATACGTTTCATCATGTGCCTAAAAACTTAATACCTGATGTATTTTGTAATGAATATTTACTTGATGGAGGGGATCAGTTTGCGGCGCGTGTTAAATCGTACGATGACGAGCACATAACGCTAAAAGATATTGGTGTTGAGCGTTTAATGCATCAACAAGCATGGGGCGTTAAGCCCAAAAATATTTATCAGGGAATGGCGCTTGATGCGCTGTTAGATACAAGTATTGAACTTGTTATTTTAACAGGACCAGCAGGGTGCGGTAAAACCTTGTTAGCACTTGCCAGCGCTCTTGAAATGGTCATCGAAAAAGGTATTTACGATAAAGTAATAGTCACTCGTAATACCCCAGAAATAGCAGAGTCCATTGGCTTTTTACCCGGCACCGAAGAGGAAAAAATGGCGCCATGGCTTGCAGCCATTACCGATACGCTGGAGGTATTGCACAAAGGCGACGAAAATCCGATATCAAGCCGAAACTACATTATGGAGAAGGCTAATGTTCAGTTTAAATCGGTTAACTTTATGCGTGGGCGTAGTATTCAAAATGCGGTGGTAATTTTAGATGAGAGCCAAAATTTAACGGCATCTCAACTTAAAACGATTATTACTCGCTGCGGCGAAGGTACTAAATTAATTTGTACGGGTAACTTGGCGCAAATAGATAGTAACTATTTAACGCCAGTAACATCGGGCTTAACGTACATAGTAGAGCGCTTTAAAAACTTTGAAGGCAGCGCAACTATAAACCTCAACGGTGTTGTACGTAGTCGCTTAGCGTCATTTGCAGAAGAAAATTTATAACTTGCGCTTAACAAATTGGCTCGATAGTCTA
Organism: Pseudoalteromonas sp. GutCa3; assembly: GCF_002836155.1. Lineage (NCBI taxonomy): Bacteria > Pseudomonadati > Pseudomonadota > Gammaproteobacteria > Alteromonadales > Pseudoalteromonadaceae > Pseudoalteromonas > Pseudoalteromonas sp. GutCa3. The sequence goes on from NZ_PJBK01000011.1 coordinate 75,114, forward strand.
TCGATTGATTTTCGAGCCAAATGGCAGGCAGTACATTGAATTTTTTACCTCTGAAGCATTATTATCGTTCATTATTTATTGCGCTTTTAGTGCCATTGATTGTCGCTTTTTTACTGTGCTTGCACTTATATAATATAAAGCTTGAGCGGGCGGTTGAAAAACGCGAAGCCGATTTTACGAATGTTTCAGCACAGGTTACTCACGGGATGGAGTCGGTGAGTAATCTACTCATCACCATGTTTAGCTTATACGAACAAACGACCTATCCAAAAGTAAACCAAAGCTTACTTGAGGGCATAAATCAATATGATGGTTACTATTACCGTCACTTTAGTGAGCAAGGCACTGAAATTGTAGGTAAGGGGGAGTTTGCGTTATCTGCTAAGGCATTAATGCAGTGGCAGCAGGCTATTACATTAGGGCCTTCGTTTAATACAACGCTTGCATTAATGCAGTCGTTGTCTGCTGTAGCGTATGTTGATAATAATGGCTTTGCTTATGTAAGCAGGCGCAACAAAAGCCAAAGTTTAATGCTTACTGAAATTCTAAATGGAAAATTCAAGCCAAAATTTTCACCAAACAAACTTACTTCAAGTCCCATTGTTAAAGTGAATGATAAATCGTATTTTGCTATTGGCCGACAACGAAGCACTGGCTCAGCCGATTACATTATTTTGATTTATGATGTTCAGGCAATTTCTGGGTGGTTAAAAAAGGTTTCACCGAACAGTGGTGAATACGTTTTTATGAACCAATCACATCAAGTTATCGCCAGCTCTAAACAGTTAATAGAGCAAGCAACAGCATTAAAAAATTATTGGCCTGATTTGGCCCAGCACCATAGTAAAAAAACAGTCTTAACTAGTGATAGTAATTACTTTATGCAGCCAATGGATGAGTTACCTATTCACGCAGCATTTTACGAGCACAAACCCCAACTAATAAGCCCAATTAAGTATGAAATACTATTAGAGTTTGCATTTTTAACGCTATTTTTAAGTATTATGTTTGGCGTGTTTTTTTGGTTAAGTCAGCGCATTTTTATTAAGCCAATGACTCACTTAATGTCGTACCTAGAGAGTAACGGTACACAGCAAGAAGTGCAGCTCGATTATAAAGTACCGCTGAGCTGGCAGCCTTGGTTTTCTAAAGTGAAGCGTGTATTTACTAAAAACAAACAGTTAGTTGATTCATTACAAAGTGCAAATAAAGCTCTGGACGACCAGGTTCAGTTGCAATCAGAAAAACTAAGCCGCAGTTACGAAGCAAAAGAGCGCCACTTGGCTTTGCTCAACACTATGCTAAACAGTGTGCCAGATCTTATTTATTTTAAAAATATTGATGGATCATTCTTAGGATGCAATAAAGCATTTGAGGCGTACATCGGTAAAGATCAAACTGCATTAGTCGGTAAATATGTAGATGATTTAGGTGATAACGATCAACAAATAAATGCGCTTGAAAAACAAGTATTACAAAATAGAAACAGTGTTGAACAGCGAATAGAAACCGATAAAAAAACGTACCAACTGACTATTGCACCTTTTTATAACGAGCACCAACATCTGTTGGGGACTATGGGTATTGGTCGCGATATTACCGAACAGCAACAAGCATTATTGGCCTTAAAAGCATCAGAATCTAAATTTAGAAGTGCGATTGAATTTGCGGCTAACTGTGTGGTTTTACTCTCGCTTGAGCACACAATATTACAAGTAAATAAAGCGGCAAGAAAGCAGTTTTTTGAACAGCCAGTACTGGTTGGTGAGCAGTTAAAAGCATTGTTTGACGATACTCAATGGCAGCAAATAAAAAGCACTTTAGCGCAATTGCTAGATGACAAAAAACGCGTATACCACTTAACGCTTGCTCAAGGGCGCTTAACAAGTTGGTTGCAACTGAGTGTATCGCTTGTATGGGATGAAAACCGCGACCCAGCTTATTATGTTATTCACATTCAGGATGTGAGCGCATTAACTAAATCAAAACTAGATGCCGAACGAGCAACCCTTGCTAAAAGTCGCTTTATAGCCAATTTAAGTCATGAAATACGCACTCCTCTTAACGCTGTTTTAGGGCTGCTTGATATGCTTATTGAGCAAGGATTAACGCAAAAGCAATTACAACAAACGGATCAAGCTAAGCATGCAGCACAAAGCTTGTTGCTAATGCTCAATAGAATGCTTGATTTTGCACGCATAGAAAGTTCGCAAACCGATTTAAAACAAGCATCTTTTAGTATGGTTGAGCTGGTGGATATTTGTGAAAGTTTAACGGCTCCATTGTGCGAAGGAAAAGGTATTGAATTTGTTATTGATATTGACCCGTTAATAGCGCCTGATTTGATATGCGACAGCATTCGCTTACAGCAAATATTAGGTAATTTATTAACAAATGCTGTTAAGTTTACAAAAACAGGTTCTATCACTTTAAAAATGGAACTTATTGAAAGTGATAGCCTAGAGCAACAGCATATTTGCTTTAAAGTAATTGATACCGGTATGGGCATAGATGAAGCCGATCAGAGGCGTTTATTTGACGCCTTTACGCAAGGTGATGAGTCTTCAACACGTATACATCATGGTGTTGGGTTAGGCTTAGCGATTGTTAAACATGCGGTGTCATTAATGGGAGGGGAGATTGCTTTAAAGAGTAAAAAAGGTCATGGCTGTGAGTTTTACTTCAGTGTTAGTTTTTTGGTTGATACCACTAAAAATACAATGTTACCGACTAATACATTGGCTATTTTATCGGATCAAAGCAAAGAGCTTAAGCAAGTAACAAATGCTTATGCAAAGCTTGCTAATATTAATTTAGATGAAGTACTCAAATACCCAATTAAGCTCTCCAATACTCAGCAAATAATAATCGATGCGGCCGATTTACCTGCACTTTTAAATGTTGAAGCAATTAATGATTCGTTATCAGCTAAAGAAACATCGGTAATTATTATTAATCATCAGCACACACTTAATTTACCAACAAGCGAGCACTTAGCTGCGCATCACGTTAAAGCATCGGCATTGGGACAAAGGCTATTTAGCTTGAACTCTCAGCAACAGCCTAAAGCTAGTACCAATGCCGTAATATATAATATTGCTGAAACTAAAGTTGATATATCGGGTCTACTTGTATTAGCCATTGATGATAATCAACTTAATTTAGAAATAATTAGCAGTGTATTACGCCAAGCAAACGTAAGTGTTGTTACCGCTTTAAGCGCATCTATCGGCATGGAATTATTGCAAGTTTTAAAGCCTGACTTAATATTGATGGATGTGCAAATGCCGCAAATAGATGGCTGCCAAGCTACGGCTTTAATTCGTCAACAGTTTGACGCAAAGCAACTGCCTATTTTTGCTTTAACGGCTCATTGTGAACCCGCTGATATTGAACGTTCTTTAAAGTGCGGTATGAATAAGCATTTAACTAAACCGGTTGTTGCTAAGGTACTTATTGATGCAATTGCCGATTTAAACTTAGTTAAACCAAGCTTTTTTGAAAAATCATTCGCATTAACGCAGTTTAGTATGGATGAAAAGCTCCTCAATACAATGATTGATAAATTTGCTAATTTGTGCGAAACCCAGCTATTGCAAATAGAAGAAACAACCAATAAGGATGATTTGGTACGCTTAGTGCATAGTATAAAAGGTGTAGCAGGTAATTTAGGTTTTAGACGATTGTCTCACTGCGCTTTATTGTGTGAAAGAACACTTAAAACAACTAACAAGCCTGTTGAAATAACACTGAAAGAGCTTATTATGCAGTTAGAACAGGTAATTGTTTTTATAAAAGGGGTAGGGGCTAGGGATGTCGAAAAGAGCTAAAGTACTTATTGTAGATGATGATCCAATCAACAGATTAGTACTTGAAAAAACACTTAAAGTAGAACACGACGTATTCTTAGTTGAAAGTGGTGAAAAAGCACTGACCTTTGTAAAAACTGCGCAAGTTGATTTAATTATCCTTGATGTGATTATGCCAGGAATTGACGGCTATGAAGTGCTTGTGCAACTTAAAGAAAATCCGATAACTCAATCGATCCCCGTTATATTTATATCAGCTAATCGTAGCCATGACGACGAAGCTAAGGGCCTAGAGCTCGGTGCTATGGATTATATCACCAAGCCATTTAGCCCTTCTATTGTGCGTGTTAGGGTTCGTAACCAATTACTTATAAAGCAAAAAAATGATCTGCTAGAGATGCTAGCCTCAATCGACGGCTTAACTGAAATCCCAAATAGACGCTACCTAGACGAAAACTTAGCTCGTGAATGGCGCCGAAGTAAACGCAGTGGAACCCCGCTATCGGTGTTACTTATGGATATAGACCACTTTAAGCGTTACAACGATTGCTACGGACATCGTGCTGGCGATGAATGTTTAAAGGATGTTGCACAAGCACTCGCAGCTCAATGTGAACGTGGTAGTGACTTTATAGCTCGTTATGGTGGTGAAGAATTTGCAGCTGTATTACCTGGAATGAATAGGCATGAAGCTATGGAGTTTGCTAACAAATTACGCAATGCTGTAAATGCTTTGAATATAGAACATAAAGGCTCATTAAATGCAGACCACATCACTATTAGTATAGGTATTGCCACTACTCAAAGTGGAAAAGTGTATGCTGAGCAAGCGTTATTAGAAGAGGCCGATTTAGGCCTATATGCCGCTAAAGATGCAGGGCGAGATAGAATAGTTGCACTCTAAAAACTTAATATACAAAAACGCCAATATTCATATATTGGCATTTTTCGTATTAAACACTTTTTATACCAATTCGCTTAATTAAGTGATCTATTTTGAGAATGGAAAAACGTGTTGATAGCTAGGCAAAAAATTCGCTATTTAGTTGTTCTCGGCAATTGCTCCTGCATTGCTCTACCTTCTGCATCCATGCAGTCGTAAATGAGAGTTTTTTAACACAGGTAGCGACACGTTTAGCCCCGCAAAATGATTAAGTATTATTGCGGATTGGTATTATAGGTTACTGCGTGATCATACCTAAAGCGGTTTCACCAATGCCCACTAACTTATCATTTTTGAATACAAGTGGCGTACATTCATCTTTCGTTGTTTTAGAATCTGAATGCTTGCTATGGGTTACATAAAAAAGTACTTGGTATACATCGTCATCTTTTTTTAATAGCTCTGTGAAATTAGGCGTTTTTAATTGCGTCAAAACAGATTGGTAACTGCTATCCATTTTTAGCTCTGATATAACTTCACGATTATTTTTATGTTGTGCTTGCCAGCTAGATGAATTCTTACCAGCCCAATGAGTCTCAGCTTCACCATCTGATACGGCAATAACACAGCCTGTTAAAAATGGAGCGATTAAAGCGGCTGCTAAAAGTGATTTTTTCATTTTTATTTACCTTAATAAGATTTTTAATTGGTTATTAGCTGTATTAAAGCAAAGAGTAGACCATATTTATAAGTTGTTATTAATCAGTTTGTTAAGTGGGTTAAGCTGTTTTTATCTAATAAAATATTAAATGTATTAGTAAAAACAGCCATTTTTTAGCTTATTTGATTACTACAATAAAATCACTACACCAAGCGGTTGCGTGATTCGCCTTTATTAAATGCAGCAATATTTAAACTTACTTCATTAATTAAACGCACAATAGATTCGGTGCTTGCCCATGCTATATGTGGAGTAAGTAAAAGGTTATTACCTTTGTAATTAGCAAGTGGGTTTGAAAGCTCAGCTGGTTCTTTAGTTAGTACATCAACACCGGCTCCAGCAATTAGGTTTTGCTCAAGCGCTGTAGCTAAGTCGGATTCGTTAATAATTCCACCACGTGCTGTATTAATAATTATAGCGCTTGGCTTCATCATTTTAAGCTCATTAAGTGCAATTAAATCACGTGTTTCATCTGTTAGCGGACAGTGTACGCTGATTATATCGGCTGTTTTAATGACGTCTTCAAAAGGCGTACGACCGTCGCGACATTTAACACCTTTGCGCTCTGCAACAATAACATTTGCGCCAAATGCCTCAGCCACTTTAGCAACGCCTTTACCTAGCGTACCACCGCCTATAATGGCAAATGTTTTACCTTGTAAGTCGTTAAAGCTGTAATCGAGTATGCAAAACATTTCACTTTTTTGCCACGCGCCTTGCTGGCAATCCGCCTGATAGCGGTGTGTGTTACCCAGTAAGTTAGTAATTAAAGAAAACGTATGTTGAACAACAGAAGGTGTTGAATAGCCAGCTACATTAGTTACGGCAATACCAAATTCTTTAGCGGCTTCTAGATCAACATTATTAGTACCAGTTGCACTTACACAAATTAATTTAAGCTGTGTAAGTTTGCTAATAGTGTCGCGATTTAAAACGGCTTTATTAGTGATTAATACATCAGCACCTTGGCAATGTTCAATAACTTGCTCTGGGCTAGTAAGTTCATAAGTCGTTAATTTACCAAGTTGTTCAATACCAGTAAGAGACGTTTTAGCTAACGTTGCGTTATCAAGAATAGTAATGTTCATTATGAGCCCTAAAATAAGTGGATCTGAAAGAGTTAAAATCGTAAAAAGATGCCTACGATCCATCAAAAATCTAAAATACGAGCTTAAGGTACTACGAAAGAAAGGCTTTGTTAATGGTATTACTACCAAATGATTAGAGGGCTTTGTATTAGTGGTCTGCCCACTAGCAGATTGAGAACATGGTATTTTGCTAGACTGATCAGATTTTTGCACTTTTAAGCAAGCTCATGGTCATAGAAGGTAATTAAACTCGGCTTTAAAGCAAGTTGCTAAAAATAAAAATCGTTTTTTTGGTTATTTCGCATTTTAGATTGGCTGAGTTATAATCGGATATAGACATAAACGGTGCGCTTTGGCGTACCGTTTTTTAACACTGTAGATGTAGTAATGAGTGAATTAGAAGATAAATACGCAGATATACGCCCATACAACGACGACGAAGTTGCGGCGTCGCTTACACGTTTAATTAACGATGATGCGTTTATTGATGTAATAGCAAAGTATAATTTACCGCGCTTTTTATCGGCAGTGCCTTTTATTGCGCGTCCAATGGTAAGAAGTCAGTTACGCAAAAAATGGGGCAAAGTAAGCACCGTTGAAGATGTGCAAAATGAAGTGGCACAATACTTAGATAAACTAGTGAAACGCACCACATCAAAAGTTACCTTTTCTGGGTTAGAACAGTTAGATGCTAACCAGGCCTATTTATTTATTTCAAACCACAGAGACATAGTGCTTGATCCTGCATTAGTTAACTGGGGTTTATACCAACATAAAATGAAAACAGTGCGTATTGCTATTGGCGATAATTTATTGCAAATACCTTACATTACTGAGCTTATGCGTCTAAATAAAAGCTTTATAGTTAAGCGCTCTGCTAAAGCACCAAAAGAGATGTTAAAAGCACTGACTCAATTATCGTCATACATTTACGATTCTGTGGTCGGTGGAAATTCTATTTGGATTGCGCAAAAAGAAGGGCGTGCAAAAGACGGTTTTGATCAAACTGATCCTGCGCTTTTAAAGATGCTGCAATTAAATGGGCGTAAACAAAAGAAAGAGTTTGGCGATTATATTAAAGAGTTAAAAATAGTGCCTGTTTCTATTTCTTATCAATATGAGCCGTGTGCAATTGCTAAAGCCAAAGAGCTTTACCACAAGCAACATCATGGTGAGTACGTTAAATCGGCTGGTGAAGATATTGCGAGCATTGTTGAAGGCTTTAGTACTGCTAAAGGGCACGTGCATTTAGCATTTGGGCAACCAATTGAATCTAAATGTGATAGTGCTGAAGAGCTTGCTAAAACAATTGATAGGCAAATTGTTGATTCGTTTTATTTACACCCAGGCAATTACATCGCTGGTGGTTGTAAAGATGCGGTAATAGACTCTCCTGATACAGCGACATTTGAACAACGTTTAGCCTGTGTACCTGAAGAGTTAAAACCATTAGTGCTAGCTATGTACGCTAAGCCATTTCACCGTAAAACAGAGATAAATACTAATAGCTGTGAACATTAATACTCACAGCTCAATGAAACTAAGCAGCAATTAAATTGCTGCTTTTTTTTTGCTCAAAAATAACGCTATACTAATACCTCCTCTTCAACTGGGCGGTACTTATGCATGCAACAAATTGAAATATTTGATATTCCAAGTCCTTGCAAGAGTATTTGCTTAGTTAATAACAGAGGGTATTGCAAAGGGTGTTATCGTAGTCGGGATGAACGCTTTTCGTGGAATACCTTAACCAACGACCAAAAAAAGAAGGTGCTTAGTTTGTGCCAGCAGCGCTACAAACGTTATCTTCAAAAAAAGCAGCAAAATGCAGTGCCAAGCACACAGGCGCAGCAGCAAGGGTTCGACTTTTAAAAGCTTAATCCATACTTGGCTCTTAGTGCGTACACAGTGCCATTGTTAGTTAAGTTAATTAATGACATTTTAAGCTTTTCTACCAAGTTTTCATTACGCTTATTTAAATAATGATAAAGCGGATAAGTATTCAGCACTTCTTTTACAAAGCAACCTTGAGGTGACGGGAGCTCATTGTTTTGCATTATAAAATTAATCATTAAAGCTCCCTGTACTTTTTTCTGAGCAAGCAAATTAAGTTGGGTATTCATGCTTTTAACTTTAATAATATTCCCTGCAAACTGTGTGCTTGCTAAATAATGTTCTTGGACAGGGTAGCCATCAACAATTGCGACGCTATCGAGCTGTTCTAAACTGCTAGGTAAACAGTTTTTATATAATACTAAGTCAAACTTAAATAGCTCATAATCGACCCTAATTAAGTTTTCGTAATTTTCTTCAACGCTTGCATCTCTTCCTAACTGCCCATCAAGTACGCCATTATTTGCAGCTAGCAAAGCATTTTGGTGGCTAAAATCGATTATATGTATTTTAAAACCGATATCTGCGTATGCTAACTTTAATAACTCTAAGGCATAATCAGCTTGTGGTGTACTTTGCGGACGATTAAAAGTGAGGTTGTATTGATGACTAAAACAAGAGGCACTAAAAAATAAATTTACCAATAATAACAAGATACTAAAATGTCTATTCATTATCAGTTCCAATTACTACAGAAATAAATAAAATAAGACGCGTATAATAACAAGGAGATTACCTCTTGCCCAGTTTCGGGGTTAATCAAATAATTTTAAAAGCGAATGAGGAAGTATTGTGAGTTTTAATTTATGCCTATTGCCACGTGAAGAAAAATACCAAATTCAGTTAGATTATGAAGCGTCTTTTTGGGCGTATCAAATTAAGCGAAATAAAAAAACGAGAGAGCAAGTTTATAATACAATCCATAGCCGTCCAATGGCTGAACAAATGGTTTTGAAGCAAAAATTTGAGCAATATTTAGCGCTAATGCTTAGCTAAGTGTTGATATAAAAATGTATACAGTTGAGTTGCTGGATGGGCTAAAAGTTCCACTCGTTAATAAATTTTATAAAAAACATAATGTAAGAGGGCGGGCTAATAAACAAGATAAGGTATGGGTTACTTACTATAATAATGAAATAGTTGCAGCATGTAGGCTGCAAGATAAAACAGAGTTTTTATTTTTATCTACCGTGTTTGTTGCGCTGGAACATCGCGGTAAAGGTGTTGCTAAACAGCTATTATCAACACTCTTAAAGTCGCAAGATAAGATGATTAATACCTTCGCATATAAAAACGTAGTTGATTTATATTGTGCTATTGGTTTTAACCAGGTGTTAACATATACTCTTGCTTTACAAGTACTTTTTGATACTTACAAACATCGAAATATAGTCGCTCTAGAGTACCCATAATAATAAATAATAATATGGAATAAGCATGAGTAAATGCGTTAATGGGATCATTAGTTGCTTTGTAGTTTTAATAACTATCCTAAGTTGCCAAGTAGGCGCACAAGTAAAACGTTTATCTCCAAGCGAAGGCTTATCGCAAAGCTACGTTAATACAATGCTTATCGACACTAATGGTTACCTTTGGCTTTCTACTGAGGCTGGGCTTAATCGTTATGATGGCTATCAAGTTATTCCAATAAACGGCCCTAATGGTGAATTAGAAGAAGCGATCATTGATCGTATTTATCAAGACCCTCAAGGGCACATTTGGATTGCCTCGTTACTTGCAGGCCTATTTAGGTACGACCCCGTAACAGATTCATATCAGCAATTTCTAGAAAAACCTACCAGTGAAGAAGAGATTATCAATCAGTCTGTGTTTAGTATGGTGGCCGTTGATAAAAAAACACTTTGGATTGGGCGAGGCCGCGACTTTGCAAAGCTTGATATAGCAACCGGAAAAATCACAACTATTTTTGAGCTTCCGGCTAAATATAAAAATACCCTTGTGAGAAAGCTATTTGCTTACAATGGTTATATATTTATAGGTACAAGCCATGGCGCATACGTATTTGATATTGCTACAGAGCAAGTTAGACCCCTGCAGCACTTAAAAGGTGAAGCTGAGCATATTTACCAAAATAATGTTAAGTCGTTCGCATTAGGTGAAAATAAACAGTTGTTAGTAGGGGCGGTCCAAGGTTTATACGAAGTTGATATTAGTAACTTATCAAAAATGTTTGAACGCCCAGATTTACCTTTTGAAAGCAAGGTAATACTAAGCGATTTAAATGTGTGGAGCATAGTAAACGAACACGGAAAAATAGATTTAGCTACCGATAAAGGTTTGTTTAAATTTGATTTAAACACCGGGGAGATGATTAAAAACACTCGAATAGCCCAAAGTAAGTACACACTTGCCGATACCAGTATTATTGATATGGCAAAAGATAAATCGGGTGGTACGTGGGTTGCGACTAAAACCGACGGTGCGTTTTACTTATCTCATGACAGCTATCATTTTAATAATGTCGATGGCACTTTGCTCGGGGGGGATGGTTTATCGCATCACTCTATCTGGGGAATTACCGAATATAAAGACAAGCTTTGGCTTGCAACGCATAACGGTATTACCGAGGTTGATTTAAAAACAAATATTGGTAAAGCTTATTTAAAAGATTACAAAGTCGACTTACTCACCACTGAGTTTACCGTATATGAAATAACGCCTTATAAAAATAATTTATGGCTTTATACAAATCGTGGTTTGTTTATTTTTGACCCTGTAACGCATCAAGTTAGTGAACCTAAAGTACATAACCCTGCTAATCAGGAGCTAATTACCGGTAGGGTACATGGCGTTACATTAATGCCAAATGGCGATCTATACTTTGTGCACTCAGATCATGGGGTATTTATATACAATATAGATTCTCAAGTAATAACGCGTTTGGGTGGTCAGTTTGATCAATTTGAACCCTTTTTAGCCCATGGCTTTTTACCTGCGCTGAGCAATAAACCAGATTCACCATTATTTTTTAATGCCGGTATTTTATACCAAGTAAACCCAAGTGATTTAGCACTTAAAATGATTTATAAAGTGCCAAAACAGCATGAAAACGTAGCCATTAGTGTGCTTTCTTACTTAATTGATAACAACAATATATTGTGGATATCACTTTCTAATTTCGGCTTAATAGGCCTTGACGCATCTACTTATCAATTAGTCCATACAATCGATTTAGAGAGGAATAAATTAGGCACTCTGCTATACGATATGGTGCTAGATGATGATGGCATGATCTGGATGAGTAGCCATAAAGGCATTTGGCGATTAAACCCAGAAACACTTCATTTTCAGCAATTTTCTACATCAGAAGGGCTACTCTCTGCTGAGTTCAATAGCAACGCCATGGCACAGCTTAAAGATGGCCATATTGCGTATGGTAGCTTAAAAGGTTTTACTTATTTTCATCCAATGGAAAACCAAAACTATCAGTCGCTTATTGATCACGTAAATATTACGCGAGTTGATTTAATGTCACGAGATTTATCGCTTGATTTAAAACAACCGCTCAACGAGGTTGTGTTAAACCATGATGATATAGGGCTTGAAGTTGCATTTTCGGCCATGGCATTTAGTAATCAAGAACGCATCATTTATGAGTATCAACTCGATAACGGACAAAAAAGTTATACCCGAAATAACAACCGTGTATTGTTTCCAAAATTGAATCCAGGTAATTATCAATTAAAAGTTTGGGCTAAAGACCCCCTGACTGGCGAATATACCTCGCCTGCTATTTTAAAAATAAAAGTAAAGTATCCGCTTTGGCGTGCACCTTATTTTATGGTGCTTTACGGCATGCTGTTTATTGGCTTTGTTGCTATGTGGGTTATGCGCCGTAATAAAATTCAGCGTATTTTATTGGCAGCAAATAAAGAAAGTAAAGAAAGCGAAGCCCGTCTAAAGCTAGCGCTTGAAGGTAGCGAATCGGGTGTTTGGGATTGGGAATCAAGCAATCCAAGTATTTATCAACCTCGCTTAGCGAGTGAGTTAGGCTACGAAAATGAAACCGTGAGCCTTGATGAATATTTATCTAAAATTCATCCGCAAGACAAACAGCTATTTCGCTTAGAGTGGCTTGAGTTTTTATCTACCGATAAAGGTTACTTTAATTGCACCTACCGCCTGCGCCATGCAAAAGGCTATTGGCGCTGGTATAAGGATTTTGGAAAAGTAGTTGAGTGGGATGATAAAACGCCACAAAAAGTAGCGGGTACCTACACAAATATGACCCGTGAGATGGTGTTTGAAGAACACGCTTTACTATTTACGGCAGCATTTGAGCAAACACGTGATTGGGTGTTTATCCTCGATAAAAATTTAAATATTCGGGCTTCTAATAAATCACTGCAAACTGCCTTTAATTTCTCTGCTGAGTCGTTATCTAGTCGAGCATTAAATTTAGGTATATCGCGCAGCAATCGTTTTGATTATTTACGCATAATGCAAAAGCTATCTATTGGAGAACACTTTTCGTGTGAAGACAGTGTAGTTTTAGCAAGTGGTGAGTCGCGTCATGTACTTGTGAAAATAAGTGCAGTGGCCGATAACGAACAGCGCCTTAATAGTTATGTCATTATTTTAACCGATATAAACGCACAAAAATCAGCCGAAAACGAGCTGCACTTATTGGCCAACTACGATGCCTTAACAGGGTTGCCAAATCGTACATTATTTAATGACCGCGTTGAACACGCCCTTGAGCAAGCAAAATTTCACGAATGTAAAGTCGCTTTATTACATATAAATATTAAGCGTTTTAAATACTTTAATGACTCTTTGGGGCATGCAGTTGCTGATGAGCTAATTAAAGAAGTCGCTGAGCGTTTAAAATGCTCCTTGCGTCCATCTGATAGTGTTGCTCGATTTGGTGGCGATGAATTTGTAGTACTGGTGGAAGATATTCAGCAAATCGAACAAGTACTCATTATATGCACTAAGTTGATGGATTGTGTGAATCAAAATATTACGATTAATGGCCAAGTTGTAAACGTTAATTTAAGTATTGGTGTGTCTATATCACCAGATGATGCACAGCAAGGCTCTGCGCTTTTAAAAGCTGCGAGCATAGCGTTATATCATGCAAAAGACTCTTTAGAGGGGCGTTATCAGTTTTATAAGCAAGAGATGAATCAGCATGTTCAAAGAGCGTTGCATCTTGAGTCTCAGCTAACTAAAGCGTATCAAGAAGAAGAATTTTGTAATTACTACCAGCCTATCATTAACGCTGAAAGTCAAAAAACAGAAGGCTTTGAAGTACTGCTGCGTTGGCCTGAAAATAAGCTTGTGCAAACTCAAGAGTTTTCGGTGGCAGCAGAAGGTATAGGTCTAATTACAAAAATTATGCTGCAGACTTTTGCGCGCGCTTTATTGGAGCTAAAAGAGTGGCGAAAAGCCTCACCTAGCCTGTATTTATCTATCAATTTATCGGCTCTTGATTTTGAGTTTAAAGACCTTGTTCCTGAAATTAAAAAAGCGTTAAGTAATTCAGGAGTATCGTCTGAGGCAATTGTTTTTGAAATAACCGAATCAATATTAATGCGTGATTCAAAAGAAGCGCTACACAGCATGGAACAACTTAAAAAGTTGGGCTGTAGATTGTATATGGATGATTTTGGTACAGGTTACGCATCGCTTACTTATTTAAAGCGTTTTCCTATTGATGTATTAAAAATAGATCGAAGCTTTGTACAAGATATAGGCATAGATTCTGACGATGAAGCTATTATTCAATCAATACTCGCGCTTGCAGATAGTTTAGGTAAAGAATGTGTAGCTGAAGGCGTAGAAAGCTCGCACCAACTCACCTTTTTAAAGGCGCGAGGATGCATGCATTTTCAAGGGTACTTATTTAGTAAACCGGTACCTAATACCGAAGTACTCCCGCTTATTAATCGTAATTGGAGTGATATATTTAATTAATAATAGCAGTACTTATTTAAGGCCTTTTACCGCAGTGCCTGCAAAACAAATGGCTATTATGCTCATTCAACTGCGTTTTAATGGCCTTATTAGCTTCTAGTTTACTCAAGCCTAATTTATAGCGTAGTTCTTCTAGGTGTTCTTGTTGAGTATCATTAAGAGTGCCATCTTGAATTTGTTCATGTACGGCATCTTCAAAAAATTGGCGGCGTTTACGTATTTGTTCTGAAAAACTAGACGCCAGTAAACCGGTAGGTATCGCAACCATTCCCATGCTCAGTAGTGTTATAACACCGCCGAAAAACTTACCCAATGGCGTTATAGGTACTACATCGCCATAACCAACGGTTGTTAATGTTGCCATTGCCCACCACATAGCCGCAGGAATAGAGCCAAATTTATCGGGTTGTATGTCGTGCTCAATTAAGTAAATTCCGCATGAAGCTAAAATAAGCACGACGGCCATAATAAAAAAAGCAGCCATTAATGAACTACCTTCATCGTTAAAGGCTTTTAAAAGTAGCTGCATGGCGCGTGAGTAGCGAGTGAGTTTAAATACCCTTAATAGTCGGAGCACGCGTAAAAAACGTAAATCGAGAGGAAATAAAAACATCATTAAGCTTGGTAAAATCGCAATTAAATCAACAATTGCCAAAGGAGAGAAAAAATAGCGAAGCCGACGTTTGGTATGAGATCCTTCCATTGCTGCATATTGTGTTTTATCTACGCAAGCCCAAAGCCTGGCTAAGTACTCAATAGCAAAAATAGCGACCGAGACAATTTCTAAAACTAAGAATTCGTTGTAATACTGCTCTGCCACACTTGGGATTGACTCAATAACAATGGCTACAACGTTGATCATTATTAAGCTAATGAGTGCAATATCAAGAATATGTCCTGCTCGATGGTACTGGCCTGTGCCTTCAAACAGGCAAGCCATTTTTTGTCTTAAAGTGTGTGGTTCATTCATTATTTAAGTTTAAGTACCATATTAATACTGCCTTCTTCAAAGTCGCGACTAATTTTAAAACCTAACTTACGGGCAAGCTCAATCATCCCTGTATTCTCTGGTAAGGTTATGCCTTCAATCGATTCCACACCTTGGCGTTTACAGTGGTTAATTGCTGCACTCATTAGTATGCGACCAAGCCCTAAACCTTGGCAATCTGAGCGTACTACAATGGCAAACTCAGCATGCAGGTTATCGGGGTCCATAATGACGCGAGACACACCTAATGTGCGAGTTTTACCTTCAAAGCGTTGGCAAACAATAAACGCCATTTCACGGTCGTAATCAATTTGCGTCATTTTCGCGAGTTGATCGTGGTTAAATTGTGGTAGTTCGCCAAAAAAGCGTTTATATCTGTCTTCTTTATTAAGTGACTCGTCAAATGCTTTATGAGCTTGTTCATCTTCTGGCTTTATTGGTCTGAGCGTAGCTTGGGTGTCGTTTTTAAGTGTTACCACTTCAACAAGTTCTATAGGGTAGGGACGAATAGATAAGCGCTTACGATTGCTCTGAGTTTGATAACGGCTAAGTGTCATGGTGGCATCGAGCACTAAAAACTGTCCATTACTGGCAAGTATAGGATTAAGTTCCATTGAGCTTATGTCAGGTTGATCAATAACTAACTGAGAAATACGCGTTAGCAGTGCACACAAACGATACTTATCAACTTTTTCGGGTAATATGCGCTCCTTTAGTACGCCTTTATCGTGCGCTGCGGCAATTAAATACTTTGCTAAGTTCATATTTAGTGGAGGCAGAGCAACGGCGGCTTGCGCATATTCAAGGCCGGTGCCTGCTTCACCTAATAATATAACAGGACCAAAATTAGGCTCGGTTTTAATTGCAATTCGCAGCTCATTTGCGCCTGCTCGCGGCGCCATTTTTTGTAATGAAAACCCTTCAATAACAGCATCCGGATAAGTGTTTTTAATACGGATAAGCATTGCAAAAGCGGTTTGTTCAACCTCGTTGGCGTCGTTTAAGTTAAGCACCACACCACCTACTTCAGACTTTGAAGCAATACTTGGGCTAATAAGTTTTAACGCGACCGGAAAACCAAGTTCTATGGCTTGCTCTCTGGCTTCTGTTGGGGTGTAAGCCACCTCAGTTTGAATGCATGTAATACCATAGTGATTTAATACTTGGCTTGCCTGATGGGTAGGTAAGTAGTTTTGTCCGTCATCTAAAAACTCATTAATAAGCGCTTTAGCTGCTACTTTATTTATTTTTGCGTCATCTGTATTCGACTCAGGTGTTTGCGTTAAATGCTTTTGGTTACGGCGATACGTTACCAAGTGCATAAACGCGCCAACAGCACCCTCTGGTGTTCTATAAGTTGGTATTGCGTTGTTTGAGCACACTTTTCTGGCGGCGTAAGATGCGTCTTCACCCATAAAATTAGTTATAACGTAAGGGCGTGCCATTTTGGGTAATGTTTGTAAGGTTTCTACAATAATGTTGGCGTAGTCTTCGCTGGGCGCAAGCGCTGAGGGAGTATGGATAATCAGTAAGTTTTTAACTTCTTTTGCGTGCAGTAAAATTTCTAATGCTTGCTTATAACGCGCAGGTGCTGAGTCGCCAAAAATATCCACAGGGTTTGAGGTGGTTTCTGATTGCGGAATAACTTTATTTAGCGCATTTCGGGTTTCAATGCTTAGTTCTGCTAATTTACCGGAGCTTTGAATTAGCTCATCAACGGCCATAACACCCGGGCCGCCACCATTAGTTAAAATTGTCAGTTGCTCTACTTTTAATAATTTTGGATGCATGGCGAGTGTTTGTGTCGCTGCAAATAGCTCTCGTAAATCATTTACGCGCAGCATACCCGCTCGTTGAAATAACGCATCGTAAACAGCATCAGAGCTTTGCTTTCCACCGGTGTGAATTTCGGCTGCAAGTGCGCCTGCACTTGTTTTACCTGTTTTAATTGCAATTACAGGTTTACTAAAGGCCGCGGCTCTTGCTGCTGATATAAAGCCACGAATATCTTCAATGTTATCAATGTAGAGTAAAATAGCTTTGGTTTTAGCATCACGACCTAAAAAGTCGAGTAGTTCATTAAAGTTTATATCAAG
Organism: Pseudoalteromonas sp. GutCa3; assembly: GCF_002836155.1. Lineage (NCBI taxonomy): Bacteria > Pseudomonadati > Pseudomonadota > Gammaproteobacteria > Alteromonadales > Pseudoalteromonadaceae > Pseudoalteromonas > Pseudoalteromonas sp. GutCa3. The sequence goes on from NZ_PJBK01000011.1 coordinate 92,532, forward strand.
GCAATCACCTACCGATACAAAATATGAAAAGCCAATTTCTTTGTTTTTAGCCCAATCTAAAATGGTTGAGCATACAGCTGCTGATTGCGATACAAATGCAATTTTACCTGGGCTCGCCACGGTATGTGAAAAGCTCGCATTTAAACCAATATGAGGGATCAGCAAGCCCAAACAATTGGGTCCAAGCAAAGTAACCTGTTTGGCTTGAGCGCATGCTTTAAGTGCGCTTTTTTGCTCTCCAGAAAGCCCATCTGCAATAACAATAGCCGTTTTACAGCCAAGCTCTCCAAGCTGCTCAATAATATCAATTAAGGTATTTTTGTTAGTACAAATAACAGCAAGGTCGGGTACTTTTGGTAAGTCAGCAATAGAGGGGTAAGCAAGTACGCCATGTACTGCGCTATGGCTTGGAGTAACGGGCATTATCGGCCCTTTAAAACCGCCTTGAAGTAAGTTGCGCATAACCACAAAACCAGCACGAGTTGATATATTAGAGGCACCAATAACGGCCACTGAGCTTGGGTTAAAAAACTGGGTAATGCGCTTAAGGCTCATGGTTTTTCCTAGGCTGATTAAATTTTGCGTTATTTATAGTCTCAATGTACCCTGTTTACTGTGTTATTTCGAGCGTCTAGATGCTTATTATTGATATCAATCAAGGAGATTATTGTGAATAAAACCCCCGGTTTTTACATTGTTATAGCGGCTATTTGTTTAAGTATAGGCTTAATTAGCTTAGGGTTTATTTTAAAGAGCACAGCTCTCAGTGTAAAAGAGATGGAACGTACTGTGCAGGTTAAGGGATTGGCCGAGCGAGAAGTTATAGCCGATACGGTAATTTGGCCTCTGCAATTTAGTGATGCCGACAATAATCTTGAAAAATTAGTCAGCCGAGTTGAGAAAAAAAATGATGCTGTAACTGCTTTTTTAAAACTGCATGGTTTTGACGACGATGAAATAACAATAGGCAGCCAGTCAGTTATTGATAAGCAAGCACGTGAATACAGTAATGAAAATCAGCAATTTAGATACATAGTGCGCTCAAATATTATTGTTTATTCTGATGCGCCAGATAAAGTGCAAAACGCGCTGAGCAAAGTGAGCCAACTTGCTAAACAAGATATCGCAATAGTGCAGGACAGCTACGAAACAAAAGTTGAATATATTTTTACTGGCCTCAATGATGTAAAACCTGCGATGGTGCAAGAAGCAACTGAAAAAGCGCGTGAAGTCGCTAATAAATTTGCTAAAGACTCTAATTCAAAATTAGGCAAAATAAAAACAGCTCGCCAAGGGCAATTTAGTATCAGTAATCGAGATTCAAACACACCGCAAATAAAAAATATAAGAGTGGTAACCAGTGTTGAATATTATTTAAATGACTAGGGCCTGTTGACTTTTCAGGATTAAAATTTGTTCAATCTAGGGGCCGATTTAATCGCGGCGTGAGGTTTGTAACCTAGCGGGCTAAGTAAAAACCGAGCAACAAAGAGTAAATTGCCCCTAGGCAGAACCC
>NZ_PJBK01000012.1:0-93343 GCF_002836155.1 Pseudoalteromonas sp. GutCa3
GTGTTTTCACTCACGTTGGAAGTGTAGTTTCTAACCTTTAAAACTATTATTTTTAACTGTTTGTGATGGGTTTTCACCAAATAGTTGCGTGTAATCTTTAGCAAATTGTCCCGCATGCCAAAATCCCCAATTGGCTGCTATTACTGAAATTGGCTTATCTTGGTTTGGTTTTTTTAGTTCCCGCCTTACATTATTTAAGCGTGTTAAACGTAAAAACCGCAAAGGGTTAATTCCTAAAATACTCTCAAAGCTATATTGAAGTGTGCGCCTACTTACAAAGGCAAGCTCGCACAGCTCGGTTATGGTTATTGGGTTTTGTGGATTTGTGGCCACGTAATCTTTTACTTTATCTACTACGGCTTTTCGATGTTTATAACTTGGCGCAATATTTTGTTGTGGATTGTCTGCTTGTAATAAATGTAGTGCCAACATGTTTAGCATATCTTGTTGCGATTCGGTTTTAAGTCCAAAGCCCTTGCCTACAACCATGCTATTAATTATTTGCCTTGCCGTTTGCAATGATGAGTTGCTTACCGATAAGCGAGCTGATTGGGCAGATGATAGGTTTTTCAATGTTACGCCTTGTAGCTGCGCCATATATTCAATTGAATTCCAATCGATTACCAAACCATAAATATTAAATTGCTCAGGGGTTATCAGCTCAAAGTCATTATCACTTGTACGGCACATAAATTGATTACTTGCCACACTTAGACCATTAATCTTACTTTGCTGCGACTGACAAGGAATGCCAAGCCAAACCGAATTGGGGGCGATGTTACATTGCTGACGAAGCGCTCGCTCGGTGTATTCTTTAAACACATGAATATTGACGTAATCTGTTTCTTCAATAAAACCATAAAAGCTGCCGTCGCTCATTTGATCGTATTTTTGCTCCCATTGAGTAAGGCTATGCGCTTGCTCGTCTATATCGTGTGTTTGCACCTTGCTCTTTAGTGGTGCGTTGTAGCTACTTTGCTGCGCCATATAGGGGATGCTCTTTTTCGTTACACTTTTATTATGGTTAAGTTAACACCGCTTTGCGTATGTAACCAATTGAATTGGATTAATAAATAATCTTTTGCCGAAATTCGATAGTTACTTGGTACAAAATAAGCTGTCTTGTAACTATTGAAAATTGATTTATAGCTAAAGATGCAGCAAAACCTATACCAAGGTTTATCATATTAGTTATGTGGAGTAAATCATGGGGCAAGCGTACAGTTACACTTTAGGTACACACACTTATAAATTCAAGAACTTAGCCCAGTTAATGGCTAAAGCAACGCCGCAACGTTCGGGTGATCGCTTAGCGGGTGTCATTGCACAATCAGCACAAGAACGTGCTGTGGCTCAAATGACATTGGCCGATGTACCTCTTAAAACATTTTTAAATGAGGCACTTATTCCCTACGAAGATGACGAAATTACACGCTTAATTATTGACGAGCACGATGCCAATGCCTTTATGGCTATTGCACATTTAACCGTAGGTGATTTTCGTAATTGGCTTTTAAGCGACTTTGCAACACCCGCTGTACTTGCAAGTATAAGGCAAGGTATTACGCCTGAAATGGCTGCTGCTGTTAGCAAAATAATGCGCAATCAAGATCTCATATTAATTGCTAAAAAGTGCCATGTTACAAGTGCTTTTAGAAACACTATTGGCCTCCCTGGGCATTTATCTACACGTTTACAACCAAATCATCCAACTGACGATATTAACGGTATTGCTGCATGCATGCTTGATGGGCTGCTATACGGTAATGGCGATGCCGTAATAGGTATAAACCCAGCAACCGATAACGTTGCCCAAGCCATTAAATTAATGACATTAATGGATGGTGTTATTCAAAAATACGCCATACCGACGCAAAGCTGCGTACTAACCCATGTTACTAACACTATTGAATGTATAGAAGCTGGCGCACCGGTTGATTTGGTATTTCAGTCGATTGGCGGCACGGAGGCTACTAACTCAAGTTTTGGTTTTAATTTAAATACCTTAGCTGAAGCGCAAGATGCCGCTTTGAGTTTAAAGCGCGGCACTGTTGGCAATAATGTGATGTATTTTGAAACTGGACAAGGCAGTTCGCTTTCAGCAAATGCGCATCATGGGCTTGATCAGCAAACGTGTGAAGCTCGCGCTTATGCAGTTGCTCGTAAGTTTGATCCGTTACTGGTTAATACCGTGGTGGGGTTTATTGGCCCTGAATATTTGTTTGATGGTAAAGAAATTACCCGAGCAGGACTTGAGGATCACTTTTGCGCTAAGTTACTAGGCATACCGATGGGGTGCGACGTGTGTTACACCAATCATGCAGAGGCCGATCAAAACGATATGGATAATTTGCTAACGCTATTAGGTGTGGCAGGTTGCTCGTTTGTAATGGGAATACCTGGCTCTGACGATATTATGCTTAACTACCAAACTACGTCGTTTCATGATGCATTATATGTGCGTCGAGTTCTTGGCTCTAGACCCGCCCCTGAGTTTGAAGCATGGCTAAGCAAAATGAAAATTATGCAAAGCACTACCGACATCACACTTTCAGATACCTTGCCTCCCGCTTTTGCTAAACCTCTGGGTGCAATTACTGGAGGTGGCTCATGAAATCACGTTCAAAACCGACCACTCCATTAGATAACTCAGTAAATGAGCATAAAAATAACGGTAATGTAGTGCACAACCCTTGGAGTGATTTACGGCGCTTTACCGACGCCCGTATTGGGCTTGGTCGCGCCGGTATAAGTTTACCAACCTCAGAAATGCTGGCTTTTCAGCTATCTCATGCACAAGCGCGTGATGCGGTGAGTTTTCCGCTTGATATTAACGAAATGACTGAGCAACTAGGCAGTATTAGTGCTCTAAAAGAGGTTGCCCCTCCCCTGCATTTACACAGCCAAGCCGTTGACAGGGTTACTTACCTTCAGCGACCCGATTTAGGCCGCAAACTTGATGAAAATGGTAGGCAAGTACTTCTCAGCTATATGAATAAACAAAAGCACACTGCGCAGGCTAAATACGATTTAGCAATTGTAGTGGTTGATGGACTTTCGTCGTTGGCGGTACAAAAAAATGCATACCCATTTATAACAGAGCTATTAACGCATCTTATAACAGACAAGCAATTTAAAATTGCTCCCATTACTTTGGTTGAGCAAGGGCGAGTAGCGATTGGCGACGACATAGGTGAGTTGCTAAATGCGCAGGTGGTTATGGTGTTAATAGGAGAGCGCCCAGGACTTAGTTCGCCAGATAGCCTTGGCTTGTATTTAACATGGGAGCCCAAAACAGGACTTAACGATGCATGTCGTAATTGCATATCGAATATTCGCCCTGCAGGCCTACCTTATACAGAAGCGGCGAGACGCGCACTGTACTTATTACGTGAAGCTAAAAAACTGAAACTAACTGGGGTTAATTTAAAAGACCGCACACAAGATGATGTAATTGAGCATCAGGTTTCAACCACTAACTTTTTAATTGCTGAGTAATTTTAATTAAAAACACATGAAATAAAAAAATAAAAACTAAACATCAACGGAGAAAGGTTATGTCTACTAATAATAATACAGAGTACCTTGCTAAAAGACAGTTAAAACGTGGTACTGCGGGGTGGTTATTGCTCGCAGGTTTGGGTGTGTCGTATGTAATATCGGGTGACTTTGCAGGCTGGAACTTTGGTATCGCCGAAGCCGGTTGGGGTGGTTTTGCCATTGCTGCAGTATTAATGGCAGTTATGTATTTAGCGCTTGTACTATCACTTGCTGAAATGTCAGCTGCAATACCTGCTGCAGGCGGTGGTTATAGTTTTGCGCGTCAAGCTATGGGGCCAGCGGGAGGCTATTTAACCGGGCTTGCCGTATTAATTGAATATGCCTTAGCACCCGCTGCTATTGTTATTTTTATTGGCTCGGCAGTTGAAGCCCTCACCGGGTTTAATGGCCCATGGGTATATGCATTATTTTACTTACTATTTGTGGGAATTCATTTAGCAGGCGTAGGAGAAGCGCTTAAAGTAATGATGGTAATAAGTGGTTTAGCGGTATTAGCTATTATTGCAACGGCTTTTGTTTTAATCACAAATTTTGATGCATCGCGCTTATTTGACGTCCCCGTAACCGATGCAGTGGGAGCCAGTGAGTTTTTACCTTTAGGTTGGTACGGGGTTTGGGCTGCATTACCGTTTGCCATGTGGTTATTTTTAGCGGTTGAAGGTGTACCGCTTGCTGCAGAAGAAGCAAAAGATCCCGCTAAAGATGTGCCAAAAGGCATTATTGGTGCAATGATCTTTTTGTTATTTACTGCTTTTTTAGTTGTTGTTTTAGTACCTGGTGCTGGCGGTGCTGCTGCAATGGGGGCAAGTGCTGTACCTTTAGTTGATGCATTAAATGCATCGGGTAGTGAGGGCTTAGCAACCGTTGTAAATATATTAGGGCTTGCGGGTTTAGTCGCTTCGTTTTTCTCTATTATTTATGGTTATAGTCGCTTAGTGTTTGCTTTATCTAGAGCCGGTTATTTACCACGTTCGTTGTCGATTACGACTAATCGCAAAGTGCCAGCACGTGCGTTGATTGTACCGGCAGTATTTGGCTTTTTAGTATCACTCAGTGGTGAGGGTGACTTAATACTTGCAATGGCAGTAGTAGGTGCAACGCTCTCGTATGCATTAATGGCGCTGAGCCATATTTTACTTCGCGTTAAACAACCTGATTTACCTCGCCCGTACAAAACTCCAGGTGGCGTAGTTACGTCAAGTATTGCTTTAGTACTTTCGCTTATAGCATTAACGGGTGTGTATGCGTTTGACCCTCGTGCATTTTTATACACTATGGTGCTGTTTATTGTGGGCGCCGCATATTACTTTGGCTATAGCTCAAAACACTTAGTTGCTAAAAGCGCTGATGAAGAGTTTGCAATGTTGGCAAATGCAGAATCTGATTTAGAAATGGCTAAGTAGGTATTAATAGTTATTAAATATAAGTGAGGCTACCCCTCACTTATATTTTTATACGTACAATACGATGTAAAAATGGTGCCTGCATGTAGGCATCAAGTCTCTTCTATACTTTATTAATACCGTTTAAAACTAAAACTTTATGTTGCCGCGTAGCGCTTTGTTTTGCCCGTGTTTAGTTTTTTTGTCCATGCGCTTTCGCTGTGAATTACGGCTAGGCTTGGTGGCACGACGCGCTTTATTAACAACGGTAGCACTAAGAATTAAATCTTTTAAGCGCTTAAGGGCATCTTCTCGGTTTAGCTCTTGCGTACGGTGGCTTTGCGCTTTAATTATTAAAACGCCCTCTTTGGTAATTCTTGTATCATTTAAGGCTAGCAAACGCTCTTTATAAAAATCAGGTAATTTAGAGCGATTAATATCAAAGCGTAAATGAATGGCACTGGCTACTTTGTTAACATTTTGACCACCGGCACCTTGCGAACGAATAGCCGTAAGCTCTAGTTCCCATTCATCGATAGTGACAGTATTTGAAATTGTTAACATTGTGTTCAGCTCTATTTGTCAAAAATGTATTATATCATCAGTACATTAGCTTGTGGTGAATGAACTAAATTCTTAGAACTTAAATAAATTCTCATAAATTGTACTATAAAATCAGCCAATATATTATTTTGTGTTGGCAAGTGTTGCTTATTAGTTTCTAATTGGCACAACTTTAATACTAGGAAATGCTCAATGAAAAAAATACTTGTATCACTTAGCTTATTAGCAATGAGTTTCTCAAGCCTTGCAGTAGATATTAACGAAGGTCAACTTCAAAGCTATATGAAAGCACTGCCAGCTGTAACGAGCTGGGCAAGCAGCCAAGAGTCTTTAAAAGACTTAGACTTAGCAAGTATGTTAGGTGGTTCTGCAGATCAAAGTGTTGACGAGCAAAGCTCTCTAGCTAATAGCGCACTAAGCATGATTAAAGAGCAAGACCTATACAAAAGCTTCGCGGGTGTTACAGGCCGCTACGGCTTTACACCAGAGCAACTAGTAACTGTAGGTTCTGAAGTATCAATGGCTTATATCGAAAACCTTAAATCGGGTTTATCTGCTGATAATCAAGAAACAGCGAATAAAGTAATGGGCGGTTTTCAAAGCATGAAAAGTGCTAAAGATAAAGGCGCTAGTTCGTTAATGGGTTCGTTTGGTAAATCGTCAAGCGCAGCTGAGGAGTCTACAGAGTCTTTAGTAAGCGAAAGTAACCTTGAACTTGTGAGCGAATATATGCCACAACTACAAAAGCTTTTTGCACTTCTATAAGTTTTATTGTTTTATTGTTTTATTGTTTTATAAGAAGGTGGCTTTTGCCGCCTTTTTTAATGCCTAATTTTTATATGACTTAGATAAATTACAATATTTTATAAGTAATACTGACCGGGACTATATGCAAAAACGGGGGAGTAAATTATTACTCCCCCGTTTTTATTTAGCGTACAGATTATTTAAGATCGAATCTGTCTGCGTTCATTATTTTTACCCATGCGTTTACAAAGTCATGTACAAAGCGCTCTTTGTTGTCGTCTTGTGCATAAAACTCAGCAAGTGCGCGCAATATAGAGTTTGATCCAAATACTAAATCAACGCGTGTTGCAGTCCATTTAGTAGTGCCACTTTTACGGTCTACTATATTGTATAAACCTTTTTGAGTTGGCTCCCAACGGTTTGACATGTCAGTTAAGTTTACAAAGAAGTCATTGGTTAATAAGCCTACACTATTTGTAAATACGCCGTGTTCGCTGCCAGCATAGTTAGTACCTAGTACTCGCATCCCACCAATAAGTACCGACATTTCTAGTGCACTTAACCCCATTAGTTGGCTGCGCTCTAGTAATAACTCTTCAGCTGATACTGCGTAATCTTTTTTCAGCCAGTTTCTAAAACCATCGTGAATGGGTTCTAGTACATCAAACGATTCTGCATCAGTCATTTCATCTGTTGCATCTCCACGTCCTGGAGCAAACGGCACGTTTACATCAACACCAGCTTGTTTTGCAGCTTGTTCTACGGCTGCTGTACCACCTAAAATAATTAAGTCGGCGATGCTAACAGGTTTACTCAAGCCAGCCTGCACTTTTTCAAGCGCACTAAGTACTGATGCTAAACGTTCTGGCTCATTACCTTGCCAATCTTTTTGCGGTGCTAAACGAATGCGTGCACCATTTGCGCCGCCACGTTTATCAGAACCACGATAAGTACGTGCGCTATCCCAAGCTGTATTTATTAAATCAGCGGCACTAACACCACAATTTAATAATGTGGTTTTTAGATTGCTAATTTCGTCGTCTGTTAATGTGTAATCAACGGCTGGAATTGGATCTTGCCAAATTAAGTCTTCGCTTGGTACGTCGGCACCTAAGTAACATGATTTAGGACCTAAATCGCGGTGAGTTAGTTTAAACCAGGCACGTGCAAACACGTCTGAAAAGTAGTCAAAGTCGTTATAAAAGCGCTCAATAATTTTACGGTACGTTGGGTCCACTTTCATGGCCATATCAGCATCTGTCATCATTGGATTCAAACGAATTGATGAATCTTCTACATCGACAGGCTTGTCTTCTTCTTTAATATTAATAGGCTCCCACTGATGAGCGCCTGCAGGGCTTTTAGTGAGTTCCCATTCGTAGGTTAATAAAAGCTTACAGTATTCGTTATCCCATTGTGTTGGGTGCGTAGTCCATGCGCCCTCTACACCTGATGTAACTGTATCGCGGCCAATCCCACGGGTTGTAGTGTTATTCCAACCAAGGCCTTGCTCGTGTACGTCAGCAGCTTCTGGCTCTGGGCCTAAGTTTTCTGCTTTGCCATTACCATGTGCTTTACCTACTGTGTGCCCGCCTACCGTTAATGCAGCGGTTTCTTCGTCATCCATTGCCATACGCGCAAAAGTTTCGCGAATTTGGGCCGCTGTTTTAAGCGGATCAGGTATACCATTTACACCTTCAGGGTTTACATAAATTAAGCCCATTTGTACTGCGGCTAATGGATTTTCCATGGTGTCTGGTTTATCTACACTTTCGTAACGACCATCACTTGGCGCTAACCATTCTTTTTCAGCTCCCCAGTAAACGTCTTTTTCAGGATGCCAAATATCTTCTCGGCCGCCGGCAAAACCAAAGGTTTTTAAACCCATTGATTCGTATGCCATGTTGCCCGCTAAAATAATTAAGTCGGCCCATGAAAGCTTGTTACCGTATTTTTTCTTTATTGGCCAAAGTAAACGGCGCGCTTTGTCGAGGTTACCGTTATCTGGCCATGAATTTAGTGGCGCAAAACGTTGATTACCTGTACCACCGCCCCCTCTACCATCGGCTAAACGGTATGAACCCGCTGAGTGCCATGCTAAACGAATCATTAAACCGCCGTAATGTCCCCAATCGGCTGGCCACCAATCTTGGCTATCGGTCATTAAGCTTTTTACGTCTGTTTTTAGCGCGTCAAGATCGATTGATTTAAATGCTTCAGCGTAATTAAAGTCGCTATTGTATGGATTTGATTTGGTGTCGTGCTGATGAAGAATGTCTAAGTTTAGGGCATTTGGCCACCAATCAGTATTGGGATTAGACGTTTTAGTATTACTGCCGTGCATGACCGGACATTGGCCTGCTTTAGGGTTGCTCATTCTGGAATCCTTATAATAGAAAAGTAAAATACTTAATCAATCAGTATTGTTGTTTATGTATTTATAACTTTTTAAAAAGTAACGGTTATTTTTATTTAATCGGCTTACTTATTATTTAGTGTGCCTGCCTAAACACTTACGTATCCTTAATATAGGCGCATAAATTATGCTACGCCAGCCTCAACATACTATTTAAAACGATTGCTCCAATTTATATTTTTGATTGGCCTTTTGCTAATGATGTATTTAACAATAGCTTTGTAATTACGTTCAAAATAATAGTAAAAATAAATCTGATGACGCTCTTGTAAGGTATTACGTAAGATAAAAAAACAAATTAGTGAATTAACCTTAACCTTTTTACTAGACCTGTGATCGAATTGAAAAATTTCGGCGTAATGGTATGTGAAGGGTTTGAAAGTGGCTTTAATTTATTTAAAGCGCACATTGGAATACCCCCCTTCACCATGAAATTGTAGTTATATAGTTATAATTATAAAGGTGCATTACTTAAGCCCAATGCACCTTTACTTTATAAACCGAATACTTTGAGTATTCTTATTTTTTAACTAATTGAATTGAATTAAGTATTTGTTCATAAAGATTCAGTTAGTATGAAGTTGTTCTCCTGTGAATCCCTACGACATATTGTTGTTTTAAGCAGTTTTTGCCAGCTCATATTGAGCTGGTTTTTTTGCCTATTTTTTCTTAAAACCACCTAAGTATTAGCAAAATGCTCATGCTTTAACCTGTTATTGCTAAGCTCACTGGGTTAAAAAATTCTTACAACTATTGCTCCTATCTAAATTAGGTCAATTTTAATCCTGAAAAGTCAACGCGCCCTAGTGCCATTCAGCCCTGCATGTTAAAGTTATTACAGTAATTAATTTAATTAGGCGTACCGATGCGTTATTACCTATCTACACTTTTTGTTTGTTTAACTTTTTTTTCGGGCATAGTAAATTCTGCTGAACAAAAACCAGCAGCCCCTACAGCACAACAAGAGCAACAAGCCCTCAAACAACTTAAAGAGTCTATGTTTAAACCGCTAATGGAGCGCTACATACTCGACGAGCTAAAAGCCGTAAGGCAAGATCAACAAAAACTCCGTGAGGACGTAACTAAGCAAGTTACTCATGCACAGCTTGATACTGCAGATCGCGCATTAACATACACTACCGATACTATTAATAATGTATTTTTTATAATTACCGCTACGGCTTCTATTTTGGTTTTAGTGGGCTGGAACTCACTACGCGATGTTAAAAACAAAGTAGAAGATATTGTAAATACACGTGTAAGTGTAATTACTGACGAGTATGAAGACCGATTAAAAATCCTTGAAGAAAAACTACGCGTACGCTCAGAAGAAATACTCAGTAACCAAGAGCGCATATCGGTTACCAACGAGGTTCATTCGTTATGGATGCGCGCCAATTTAGAAAGTGATTTTGCTAATAAAATTGAAATATTTGATGAGATTTTAAAACGTAAACCAGAGGATGTTGAAGCCATTGCTTATAAGGCCGATGCGTTATTAGAAATAAATGAAACAGCGCAAGCCATTGAGTTGTGTAATCAAGCCATTGATATAGATAGTGTCTATGGTTATGCCTATTGGCAACGAGCATGTGCTTATGCGCTAACACATAAGCATGCTGATGCATTAGCCGACATTAAAATGGCACTTGAATACTCTCCAAATTTACGTAATGAGCTATTACATGAGAGCGCATTTGCAAGCTTACATGACAACGACAGCTTTAATACTATAGTAGCTGGTGAAGTTGTTTAAGCACTCAGTATTTGGCCTGTATGATTAGGCGCAACATCATAAAAAAGGGCCTTGGCCCTTTTTTTTGTTTTTAAAGGTTAAGTTTGTTGTGTAATTAGAAGCTTTACTGCGCTCTACAAACTCTGCTCTACCGTAGAGTTAAGACCTAAAGTGATTAATTCACAAAGAGGTTTAGAGACGCTGCGCTTTTAGAGAAGAGCTTAGAAGTTAAAATAATAAAAACAATCAGAAACTGTGCTTCTAACATGAGCAACAAGTCATACTCTAAACTTGGTATAAACACTTCTATTCGCGCAGGTTACAAGCTTTTAAAGCAACGCTTGTACTTTTATAATGCCGAGTCAGCATTGGTTTTGCTCTTCTCATTTGCTCCTCCTTTTCTTCTCTGCGTGCATATTGTTTTTTAGGGCTGTTATACACAAATAGGTTTAGAGATGCTGCGCTTTTAGAGTAGTTAGCTTAAGTAATTAGAAGCTGTGCTTCGCGCGCGAGCAAGCTTAGCGCCTACGTGGAAAACTTAACAGGTGGTTAAAATTCACTTGTAGACGCGCTGCTTGCGGGTGTTTGAAAACGTAGTTTTTAGGATGGGTGATTAAGTAATTAGAAGCTGCGCTTCTCGCGCGAGCATGCTCTGCGCCTACGTGGAAAACTTAACGCGGTGGCTAAAATCCACCTGTAGACGCGCTGCTTGCAGGCGTTTAAAAACGTAGTTTTTAGGATGGGTGATTAAGTAATTAGAAGCTGCGCTTCTCGCGCGAGCAAGCTCTGCGCCTACGTGGAAAACTTAACGCGGTGGCTAAAATCCACCTGTAGACGCGCTGCTTGCAGGCGTTTAAAAACGCAGTTTTTAGATGGTTGAATTAATACCAACCCGCAATAATACTTAATCATTTTTAGGGGCTAAACGTGTCGCTACCTGCGTTAAAAAATTCTCATTTAGAACAACTAAATAGCGAATTTTTTGCCTAGCTATCAACACGTTTTTCCATCCTCAAAATAGATCACTTAATTAAGCGAATTGGTATAAGTAATTAGAAGCTGCTACCCATTTTCTTCAGGCATAAAAAAAACCGCATAAAATGCGGCTTTGGAGGTTTAGTCTCACTTCACTTTGGGCGTGTCTCCAAAACTTAGTGAATACGTTACCAAGGAACTGTTATGTATTATTTAAGCTATTGACTCTAATGCAATTTTAACCATTTCGTTAAACGTGCTTTGACGCTCATCAGCAGGTGTTGCTTCGCCAGTGATTACGTGGTCACTCACTGTAAATAATGCCATTGCGTTTGCGCCGTATTCAGCTGCAACGCCGTATAAACCTGCTGTTTCCATATCTACTGCTAGCATGCCTAACTTGTCTAAGTCTTTATAGAACGAGTCATCTGCTTGATAGAATGTATCTGTCGTAAATACGTTACCTACTTTTGCTTTAATTCCTAGCTCTTTAGCAGCGTTTACGCCGTTTAAAAGTAGGTCAAAGTTAGCAATAGCAGCAAAATCGTAGCCACGTACGCGTGCACGGTTTACGTTTGAATCTGTGCTTGCACCTTGTGCAAAAATTACGTCACGAATTTTGATATCTGTGCCAATACCGCCACACGTACCAATACGTATAATATTTTTAACGCCAAAGCTTACAATTAGCTCACGTGCATAAATAGACATTGATGGAATGCCCATGCCTGAACCCATGATACTTACTGGCTTACCTTTGTAAGTACCAGTGAAACCGTACATGTTACGAACGCCTGTAACTTGTACTGCATCATCTAAAAAGTTTTCAGCAATATATTGCGCACGTAGCGGATCGCCTGGCATTAATACTGTTTCGGCGAAATCACCAACGTTTGCACTGATATGCGGAGTACTCATTAATTGTTTTCCTTTTTATTTGGCGTTTTTAGCTCATTTAAAAAGCTGTCGCCGTAATCAAGCGCAGATAAGCTAAACCACTGTGCCAGTGTTTGACCTATATCTGCAAAGCTGTTGCGTTCACCTAATGGTGTGTTACTCATACCTGGTTGGTATGCAATAACAGGTACGTATTCACGAGTGTGCTCAGAACCTGGAAAGGTTGGGTCACAGCCATGATCTGCAGTGATCATTAATACGTCATCTGCTTTTAACTGATTTAGTATAGTTGGTAAATAGTCATCAAATTCTTTTAATGCTTTTGCGTATCCTACTGGATTACGGCGATGACCAAATTTTTCATCAAAATCAACTAGGTTAGTAAAGATTAAGCTACGATCTGGCGCGCTTTCCATTACTTCGCTGGTTTTTTCTAGCAAGTTCATAAGTCCAGGTGCTTTATGCTTTTGGGTTATGCCCTGATGCGCGTAAATATCTGAAATTTTACCAATACTAATTACTTCGCCGCCGTCTTTTGCTAGTACATCTAGCAATGTTGGTGCAGGCGGAAGTACTGAATAGTCACGACGATTACCCGTTCGAGCAAAGTCTTGGCTATTTGAACCCAAAAATGGCCGCGCAATCACTCGTCCTATATTCATTTCATCAAGTAGCGCCCGTGCGATTTCGCAAACTTGATAAAGCTTCTCTAGGCCGAATGACTCTTCATGCGCGGCTATTTGAAACACGCTATCAGCTGAGGTGTAACAGATTGGTTTACCTGTTTTTACGTGCTCTTCACCTAGCTGTTCTAAAATGGTAGTTCCTGATGCATGGCAATTGCCTAAAATGCCTGGAATACCTGTACGAGCAATAAACTCGTCTATAAATTCTTGTGGGAAACTTGGCTGTGTTTTTGGGAAATATCCCCAATCAAATAACACAGGTACGCCTGCCATTTCCCAATGACCTGATGGCGTGTCTTTTCCGCTAGAGATTTCTTTAGCGTAACCCCATGCACCTTGAGGAGCTTGGCGGTCTGAAATTAAACACGGTTCGCCACCGGCAGCTTCGCATGCATCCACTAACCCAAGTTTTGATAGGTTAGGAAGCGACAGTGCACTGCCTGTTTCGTCGTAATATGCTTTTAGTAAGTGAGCGAATGTATTAGCCCCAAGATCGCCGAATTTATCTGCATCTGGTGCTGCACCGATTCCTAGGCTATCTGCCATTAAAATAATTGCTCTTGCCATTTTGACCTCACTTTGATTCTAGGTGGTTACTTTATCCGCTGATCGAATTTTCCGTACAGGACAAAAGTCCTGTTTCATAAAACCTAAACATTATAAATTTGCACCCTTGAGCGAAGCAAAAGAGATTAATCGTGTCTTTTTTGCTATTGTGATCTACCAACAATATATCTTTCTGTGTGGATGAGAACTTTAGTGACACGAACTACTATTATAGCCATTGCAGGCGCATCAGCGTCGGGCAAATCTCTTTTTAGCCAAACAATTTACAATGAATTGGTTAATGAGCTTGAACCAGGCGCTATCGCCATTATTGAAGAAGATGCTTATTACAAGGATCAGTCGCATTTGCCGATGGCTCATCGTACGCAAACAAATTACGACCATCCAGATGCATTTGAACACGCATTAATGCTTGAGCATTTAACGCAACTTCGTTGTGGTAACTCAGTAGAAGTACCAACGTATGATTATGCTCAGCACACGCGTAGCGCAACCACACGCCGAGTGCCAGCTGCTAAAATACTCATTGTTGAAGGTATTTTACTACTGAGTGATAAAGCGCTTAATAAAGAATTTGATATTAAGGTGTTTATAGACACACCTTTAGATATTTGTTTAATGCGTCGTATGCAACGTGATATGGAGCAACGAGGCAGAACATTACAATCTGTTGTTGAGCAATATCAGGCAACTGTTAGACCGATGTTTTATCAATTCATTGAGCCTTCTAAGCATAACGCTGATTTAGTTGTGACTCGAGGCGGCATGAACCGCGTTGCGATTGATATAATAAAAAGTAAAATTAAATATTTACTACAAGAATAACAACGGGAAACATTTGTATGACAACATTTATGAGCTTAGTAGGCATGTGTGTGCTACTAAGCATTGCCTTTGCTGCGTCAACTAATCGCAAGGCAATTAATTTAAGAACCGTTGGTATAGCATTTGCAATGCAAATTGTTATAGGCGGTTTTGTTCTGTTTTTCGAAGCAGGAAAAAATGTGTTAACTAGCATGTCATCAGCCGTATCGTCGGTTATTGGTTATGCTAATGATGGTATTGGGTTTTTATTTGGTCCACTCGCCTCACAAGACACATTAGGTTTTATTTTTGCAATTCAAGTTTTGCCAGTTATCGTGTTTTTCTCAGCGCTTGTTGCTGTGTTATATCACCTTGGCATTATGGATTGGATAATTAGGATTTTAGGCGGCGGTTTACAAAAATTATTGAAGACCTCTCGCACAGAATCGCTTTCAGCAACTGCAAATATTTTTGTAGGCCAAACTGAAGCACCGTTAATAGTTAAGCCATTTATAGCAACGATGACAAAGTCGGAATTGTTTGCAGTAATGGTAGGTGGCTTAGCCACTGTAGCAGGCTCTGTAATGGCCGGTTACGTAATTATTGGCGTAGATCTTAAGTATCTTATTGCTGCAAGCTTTATGGCTGCACCAGGTGGTTTCTTAATGGCAAAAATGATTGTGCCAGAAACTGAAACGCCTAGAGATAACTTAGCTGATTTAGATTTAGATGACGAAGATAAGCCTGTAAATGTAATTGATGCAGCTGCATCAGGTGCTGCAAACGGTATGCATTTAGCACTTAATGTAGGTGCAATGTTACTCGCTTTTGTAGCGCTAATTGCACTATTAAATGGTTTATTAGGCGGTATTGGCGGGTGGTTTGATTACCCAACATTAACGCTTCAAGAAATATTAGGTTATGTATTTGCTCCAGTTGCATGGTTACTAGGTGTGCCATGGGATGAAGCGATTATAGCCGGCAGCTTTATTGGTCAAAAGATAGTAGTGAACGAGTTTGTTGCTTACTTAGACTTTATAAATTATCGCGATACGTTAAGTGCGCACACACAAGCAATTGTTACTTTTGCTTTATGTGGGTTTGCTAACTTATCATCGATAGCCATTTTACTAGGTGGGTTAGGCGGTATGGCGCCTAGTCGGCGGAAGGATATCGCACGCTTAGGGCTCAGAGCAGTGTTAGCAGGATCTATGGCTAACCTTATGAGCGCAGCAATTGCTGGGTTTTTCCTCTCGCTAGCTTAGAAACTTATTGAGATGAACACCGGTGTTGCAAAACAAGAGGATAGCGCTTTAAGGGGTTAAAGCTCTATCTGACTTGAACGATACTTCACCAAGGGCCGCAAGGCCCTTTTATCGTTTTAGGCCTTAATTTTTTAGCCTCACCTACTTCAAACTTCAAGCCACTTATCTATCTAGCCTCCTTTATAGTTATACATAACTCAAATAAACCAATATCTTAGTAACAAGTTCACATAAATAATTTTTTGTGTTTTTCATATTTTCAGCCACACTTATTATTACTTAAGCTAACCGAATGACGATTCGCTATTGTGAAATATATTCTTTATTCTCTTTTTTTAATTTGCTCTGTGTATGTTCAAGCAAAGGAAGCCCTGCTTGTTGTTACAGAGTTAGCACCACCAAACCAAGTATTGATTAATGGCGAGGTAGCAGGTGAAGGTACTCAATTTATTAGAGATATATTTGCTGAGGCTGATCTAACACCTAACATTCAAATGTATCCTTGGGCACGTGCTTATAAAATTGCAGATGAGTTAAAAAACACCTTTATATACAGCCTTGCACGCACTGTAGAGCGAGAAAATAAATTTTATTGGATTGGACCAGTTGGACGATTTGAGCTGGGCTTTATCGGCCTATCAGAACGAAATGATCTTATTATAAATAATACTGAACAAGCAAAATTGTATAAAATTGCAATGCAACGCAATGACTTTTCAACACAAACCCTCACGAAACTTGGATTTGAAGTTGTTTTAACCTCTGATATTCAAAAATCATACTCTTTACTATTAGCTAAAAAAGTAGATTTAATTGTAGACGATCCTTTATATATGCAGCAGATGAGTGATTATCTAAAGCTCAAACCAGCACACTTAAAGTTTATTTATAAAATAGATGAGCTAACAATTGATGCTTATTTAGCTGCAAATAAAAAAACAGATATGCATTTAATAGAAGCACTGCAAGCTGCATTTTTAAAAATAAAGCAAAATAAAGGGCTGCCTTACGAAAGATAAATCATTGAAGGTAAGTATGCTTATAGGCGGCAAAATCATCTTTCATTTTTAACTTTTTATATTCTTTGTTAAATCGCTTTATGGCACACACAACTACTTACTTATTAAATGCGATGCAATTGCTAGCAAGCGCACAAAGATGTAATTTTTGCAGCCTTTCAGCACCTTCCCCACTTTATAGTCAAAGGTTCCAGCTGATGCATTATTGTCATTATGAGCCCAAAATTAGATCTATTTTTCTTTTTAAAAACAAATCCATATATTGTTTTCGCCTCCAAACATTAGTAAGTTTTTACCCGCTTTAAAACCAATTTTATATACGCCTAGAGCTGAATTGTTTTTTCGGCGTAAAATTTAGACCGCATACTTAATGGAATTGTTATAACTTACTTATCAGCTTTGAGCTTATAAAAGAAAGTTTGACTCGCGCCAGCGGCCCAGCCCAATAAAATGATGGGTCACGTTCGATGTTTTTAATTATTGAAACAATGCCAAAGTAAGGGGCTTTTAAACTAAGTTATAAGCACACTTCCAAAGTAGCAATTTAAACTCGCAGGTTATATCAATAGCTGTGCAAATATCTTTTACAATATTGAGAGTACTACTAACAAGCTGGTCTTTGTCGTTTTGAATTTGTCGTTTTGAAATTATAAGGGAGAAATGTTCGGTATAAATTACAAGCTTAAACTCACTTGCATTAGCACAATGGCTTAGAAGAATAGAAAAACGAATATTAGGAGGGGCTAAATAATAGCAATATCATTTAGTTAATTTACATTGATAATGGGCGTTGCTTGGTTTGAGTCAAATTTCAGACACAAAAAAAGCGCCTTAAGCGCTTTTTTTCATTTTACTTAAAAAGTAAAATTATACAGCTGTGATGTTATCAGCTTGTGGACCTTTTTGACCTTGTGAAAGAGTAAACTCTACACGTTGGCCTTCAGCTAAAGTTTTGAAACCTTCGCTTTTGATTGCTGAGAAATGTGCGAAAACGTCTGGACCATTTTCTTGCTCGATGAAACCAAAACCTTTAGACTCGTTAAACCACTTAACTGTACCTGATACGATGTTAGACATTGTAATATCCTGAAATAAAAATAAAAATATGCTCATAAGAGCGGGTGTAGCAAAAAATGAGATGGTACTTTAAAAACTTCAGGACGGTACTACAAGTATTACTTATATCGAAATGGAGATTTATAGCTTACATGCTTTCTTTCTAGCTGCGGCCCACTATATAGAGTTTAAATAATATGTCAAGTACCTATCTATAATCAGAATAATAAACAACCAAAACTACTTTTAGTTGTTATTAAAATTCAAATTCTAATGCGAGCCTAAAACTATGGTTTTTTTCTGATTGGCTTATCTCAGTGATGAAACCCGCTTCCCATTTTAATTGCTTTTGCCCATCAAAGCGCTGTAAACCTATAAAGCCAGGCCCTATACCAATAAAGTCTTCACCTACGTAAACCTCTATAGAAGGCTGGAAAGCAGAGCGATATCGATAGCGATATTGTGCTCTAAACTCACTTTCCCATTCGTTTTTAATGTCTTGCCCCCACTCATAAACCAAAAAAGCGTTTAGCGTAAGACTTGTTTTTCCAAATTCTTTTTCGATCACAAAACCCGAAGTTGCCTCATACACATCTTCGTTATGCTTTTTTTCAAGCTCAAATAACGCGCCCCAATCAGCCCATAATTTACCTTGCTCAATTAATTGCCAACGTAGCTCAAGCTCATAAGCTTCTAAACCAAAATCGCCGTTATCGTCTCGCTCACCAACTAAATAGCCTTCCAGTGCCATTGTATCGTTAATAGCACCACCGCCACCCAAACGCTGCGCTAGTATGTTGCCACTATCTGTTTGGTGCGACACTAATCGCCACTCAAACTCACGCTCAAAAGGCAAAACATAGGGGTGATATACCTTATCAACAACAATACCATCAGCCTTTACTTGGATTGAGAATACCAACAAACAAAGAGCGGTAAAACTAAGCGCTAAATATAGGTTGAGTGCTTTCATACACGTTCCTTAGTTATTGAAGCCGAAATAACATAACAAAGTAATAAAAATAACACGCTGCTTGTACTATATATAAGTACACTCATTAAATCAGGAGTGGCCTCGTAACCAACAAGAGCACGCAATACGCGGCCTAGCTCAGAGTTTTCGTTTAACAAATCACGTAAATCCCACACCGTTGAGGTGTTTGTAATTAAATCTATTTGGCTTGCCAAATCCAGTGCAACTAATAACTTAGCCGCGCTGTTAAAAGCAAGCAAAGTAAAAAGCGGATACATACCAAAACGGTGCTTAATTGCATTCATTAAAAAGTACAGCAATACGCTAAAACTTAAACAAATTCCAACACCTAATAAAGTGCCAATAAATAAGCTTTGCCCTGCATCATTATTTTGCCAAAAACTGGTGAGGTAAATAATATAATGGCTTAAATAGAGCGTTATTGTGCTTATAACTGCGATATAAAATGCCGCTGACTTTTGCTTTAGTGCAAATACCAATACAGCAATAAATATAGTGATACATAGCCCTATTTGTGAGTACTCTAACCCTTGGTGTTCAAACCACTGGCTCACCCACGACGCACTTTGCATGTACAAAAACGACATTACCGCGCCTATTACTAAAACAGAGCCTATTTTTAAAGAGCTTTGTTTTTTAACTACTTGTAGTAGCACTAATAAAATAGCCACTGGTAGTAATTGGTTAAGGCTCATGACTAAACTAGTTATTAGCATGCTGTGCCCCTTCATCGCTAACTATAACAACGCCCCTTGCTGTATTTGGCGAAAACTCACCAAAAAACTCGTAATGCCCTTTACTTAGTGGCCCTATATAAATAATGCTTTTACGATTTGGGTAGAGTACTTTTTCTCTGTTTAGATCAAAGCTATCAAACTCTTCTGGTGTGCTGTCTTGGTTTTCTATCAATAGTTTTACTTTTTTATTTGCGGGAATAATTATTTGCGAGGGATAAAACAAATGATCTTTTAAAATAATAAGGTACTCTTTACTCGCCGCGTTAAACGACAAAAATAGCAAACAACAAAGACATTGATTAAATAAACGTTTAGTCACTTTTTACTCCTGTAAAAGTAACCCTAACGGTTAGTCCACCTAAAGGGCTATTCGCTAAATGAATACTTGCGCCATAAATAGCAATTATGTGTTGAACAATCGCCATACCTAAACCAGCACCTTGCTCGCCTGATGGATGTTGATCGCCACCCACGCGATAAAAGCGATTAAATATTCGCTCTTTTTGCTCTTCAGTCATGCCCGCACCAGAATCATCAATTTGCCAACTATAGCTGTTATTATTTGATGCTAATTTAATTATTATTTGACCATTATTGGGGGTGTATTTTATGGCATTGCTAAGTAAATTAGCGATGAGTGTGGTTAATGTAAACTCATCACCATTAATAATAAAATCATCACCTTCGAGGCTAATCGTTTGATTTTTTTCGTCTATTTTGTCGTATTGCTCCGATACGACTTGTTGAGTAATCGTTAGCAATGATTGTTCGCTAAACTGCCTCTGCCATTGTTCAGGCTGAGTGCGCCCTAAAATTAGCATTTGTTCAACAATATTACTTAAGCGATTAATGCCCTGCGACATGGCTTGTAATTCTTGATGGTTTTGCGAGTTGTTTTGCTTACTAGCTAAATTGTGTACATTAATTTTTAAGCTACTGAGCGGGGTACGTAATTCGTGAGCTGCATCTGAAGCAAAAAAGCGCTCTCGTAAGTAAGCGGTTTCTACTCGTTTAAATAAATCGTTTAAACGATTAATAACAGGTTTAATTTCCTCGTCGGTTACCTGCCAGTTAATTGGCGTAAAGTCGTTTGCTTGGCGAGTAGCCAGCTGCTTAGATAATCGAGTAAGAGGGGCTAATGCGTATTTAACAAAAAAGCTAATAAAAATAGCAAGCAAAGGGACTGCCCATAGCATAGGTAACATTGCAGATAAAATAACGGCTTCAGCTAATTCAAACCGCTTTGACATAGGCTCAGCAACGATGACTTTACGAGTATTTTTTCTCATCACAAACACTCGCATACGCTGCCCTGCTACATTGGCAGTTTGAAAGCCCTCGCTAAAACTAATTTGGTTATTCGTTAAACTCGATGAGCCGCTAAGTAAACTATTGTTTTGCCAGATTTGATACAACAACTGAGCACTATTATTGCTTACCTGTACTGCATTTGTGCTTAGTGCTAATGGTTGCTCAATTAAAACGCCAGCCACTATTTTAAGTTCATTATCAAGCAAGTTTTCGCCGTGGTGCATGCTTTTTTGGTAGCCTTTTACTAAAGCTAAAAAGCAAGTTAGCACCATCATTGAAAGTAAAATTAAGGTCAGGCGTTTACGAATAGACATTTTCAACCTCGAAAAACAAACACACTCTAACGCTTACCAACTACGTAGCCAATGCCACGTAAGGTTTTAATAAAATCGCTAGGGAATTTTTTACGAAGATGATGAATATGGACCTCTATGGCATTAGAGCCAACTTCTTCACCCCATTGGTAAAGTTTGTTTTCGAGCTGTTGTTTTGATTGCACCCTTCCCTGATTTTCCATCAGCGCTTTTAAAAGCATGTATTCTTTTCGCGGCAGTGTAAGTGACTGCCCACTTAGTGTAACTGTATGAGCAGATGTATCCATTACCACATCACCACAGCGCAATAAGCTTGATTGTGTTTGGTTAATGCGCCGACTTGCTACACGTAAACGGGCAAATAGCTCAGCAGGATCAAACGGCTTTGCAAGGTAATCGTCAGCGCCCATGTCAAGCCCTTGGACTTTGTCATCAATACTGCCGCGAGCAGTTAAAATAACCACCGGAATAACTTTTTTTTGTGCTTTAATATGCTTTAAAACTTGCGAGCCGTCGCCATCAGGTAATCCTAAATCGAGAATAACAAGCTCAATCTCACCACTAGAAAGGCACTCTAAGGCATGCTTAACTGTGCCACTATGCTCTACGCTGTAGCCCTCTTGACGCAAAGAGCGAATAAGCCCTTGCGCCACTAAATGATCGTCCTCAACGAGTAATAAATGCATTATGTGTTTATCTTTTTAGTTTTTTATCTACTTTTACCAATAGCTGGCTTATTGCTTGTTGGCGATATTTATCTGCTTTTGCACGAGTATCACGAATGCCCGCAGCTTGTGCTACAAGTAGTCGTGCTTTAGCTTGTTTATAATCGCCTTCGTCATACAAATATTCACCGTATAAGTAATTAGTATCAATGCCTTCGAGATTAAAAGCGAGCGCTTGTTTAAATAATTTTTCAGCTTTGTCGTCATCACCAAAACCAATTGGCCAACCGGGTACTTTGCTATAAAGCGTTGCAAGGCTTGCGTAAGCTGAGCCATTTAATGCACTGCCATCTATTGAGAGTGCATTTTCGAGTGACGTTTTTGCCTCTTTTGCTAAACCAAGTGCACCCAACCCGCCTTTTGCGCCTGCAAAACTGGCTAACACAATGCCATTCCAAATATGTGTTTGCGCCGAACCTGGATAGTTTTGAACAAATAATGCGCTTTGCTCACTTAGTTGCGTAAACGCGTCTATTTGCGCATCATCTTCAAGTTCGTAATTAGCAATTGCCCACTTTTGTTGAATAGAGGTTAAGTCTTGTGTTTCATCTGCGTGTACTGCGGTTGCAAATACAGTTGTTAATACTAAATAAAATGCGAGTATAAATTTATACATAATTTTGCCCTTGTGTGTTTGTTAACTTAAAAAACGTTTAATTTTAGGAAGTTGTTTTGCAATAGCGTTATCAACAACGCTTGGGAATGCGCCATTTATGCGTGCAAATAATTTTTCAGGAAAACCAATAAAACGCCTTGTTTGATTCGAATTTATAAGCACTAATAACTCTTGAGCAACTAATTCTGGCGAGTCCATTTTATTACCGAGTTCTTTATTCATTGCACGCGCTTTACTGCTATTAATAGATGTATCTGTTGCTCTTGGTGCTAAATAGGTCACTTTAACGCCTGAACCATTCAACTCACGCGAGAGCGCTTCTGTAAAACCACGTAAACCAAATTTACTGGCGCAATAAAGTGTTTGAAACGGGTAGCCAATACTGCCAAACGATGAGCCCACGTTAACAATGGTGCCTTTGGTATACTGTAACTGCCCTAAAAATAGCTGGCATAATTTAATAGGCACCGACAAATTAGTAACGAGCATATTGTCTATTTGCTCATTACTTGTGTGCTCTAAGCTTTGCATTGTATTTATACCGGCATTGTTAATAAGTAACTTAACGCCACCGAGTTGCTTGGCTTTTATTGCTAAGTTAATGCGTGTTGTATCGTCGGTTAAGTCGCCCGTAAATATTTCACTGTCTGGGCATGCACTACTGAGCTCCTCAAGGGCTTGCGTATTTCGCCCTACAAGCAGTAACTTCCACCCTTTTGCATATAGGGCTTTAGCAATCGCTTGCCCTATTCCGCCTGTTGCGCCAGTGAGCACACATAAAGAGCTACTCATGCCAATTTGCCTTGTGCACTTGCTTTAAAAAACGGTTCGTCATCGAGCCCACGAAATATATCGCCGTATAAACGATAAAAGCGCTTTGCACCATGGAGTATGGCTTGCTGATCCGCCTCATCTGTTATTTGGTTCATTAGGTTTTCAAAAAACTTTACATGCTCTATATCAAGTGCGCCGTGAGAGGTTAAATAACTAAATGCTTTTTTAGGTAAGCCCACAGCATTTGCAATATTTGAAGCTGCGCCATCAGCAAGCGCTATAGAAGTGCCTTCAAGCACATGCACCATGCCAAAAAAGCTCAATGGATTTTTACGTGTAATGGAGTCGTACGCATACGACACCATCATTTCGGTAGCAAATTGCGGCTGACTACACCGTACTGTTTCTTTGTCAAAACCACAGGCTGCAATATCATTAAGTACCCACTCTTGATGACCTATCTCTTCTTCAATGTATTCTGCGACCGCTTCGCGCAGCCACTCTTGATCGTCGGTTAATCGCGCACCAACCGACATCATTAATGGCACAGTGTGCTTAACATGGTGATACGCTTGCGCTAAAAACGAGGCGTATTCTTCAAGTGATGCTTCGCCTTTAAAAACACGCTGAATAATAGGCGCTGCAAGCAGATAGTTTTGCTCTTGTTTAGTTTGCTCTTTGAGGGTGTTAAAAAAATCACTCATTAATTACTTCTCCAAGTCGGTAAAATTGCTCAAACACAGCATGGTACTGCTTACTTATGGCATCTCGTTTTGGGCGATTATTTGTGGTTAATAATCCTTGTTGCACACTTAATGGGGCAGTTAAACGATGCCATTTTTGAATTCGTGAATAGTCGGGTAGTTGTTTATTAATTGCGTTAATGTATTGAGCTAACACGGGGTTACATAGCTTTGAATCGGCATAAATAATGGCGGTTAAAAAAGGTCGACCTTCACCAAACACAACCGCTTGTAAAATTCCGCTTTGACTTAGTAATAGTGATTCAGGCCACTCGGCACTGATGTTGCGACCCATGCTGGTAATAATTAGGTTTTTTAGGCGGCCTTTAATAAATAAGGTATTTTGATGCTGCTCGACTAGATCACCGGTTGCATACCACTGGTTTTTGTCGTGTGGTTGATGATTTAAGTAACCTAAAAACAAATCGCCTTTTATAAAAAGCTGGTCATTTTCAATTTTGGTTTGAATATGAGGTAACACAGAGCCTGCACTGTGAAGGTTATCGTTTGTGGGCGTATTTAAACTAACTACAGATGCCGCCTCAGAAAGACCATAACCTTGGTATACCGGTAAATTTAAGCTACGCGCTTTGGTTAATAGCATTTCGCTGACAAGCGCACCACCTACTGCAATAAACTGTAACGAACTAGGCGGTTGCCACCCATCTTCTGCAAAAGTAACTAAGCATGCTAATAGTTCAGGCACTAAAATAAGCGTATTTGGCTTAACTTTATCAATAGCAGCTATAAGCTGTGCGGGCTGTTTTAATGCAGTTCCAACAAATCCTAATTCATTTAACGGCATTAAATGCACTGTACCGCCACTTTTTAAAGGGGCATACACACCGGCTATATTTTCAAGCAATACAGCAAGCGGCAATAAACATAAATGAACAGGCTTTTTAATATTAATTTTATCGCACAGAGATTGGGCTACCTGCATTTGACTCTTTGCAGATAAACACACGCCTTTTGGTTGCCCAGTCGATCCTGATGTAAACGTTACTTTTTGAGTTTCTGGAAAATAACTGACGGGTTTAACTACAACGATTTCGTAAATATATAATGTGTAAAACTCAAATAAAGTAATCGATGCAGTCGGCTCCCCAAGTAAAGGGTTTAGCGTGTCGCTAATAAATAAATGTGCGCCGCATTGCGCTAGTACATATTGAGTTTGTTGTTCACTAAAAAAGTGAGCAATTGGCACAGCCACTTTATTAGAAACTGCAGTAGCGGCATCAATAACAAGCCAAGCTGGCGTATTATCGAGCTTATAAGCGACACATTTGCCGTTAAAGCTTTGTAGTATTTTTACTACTTTTTGTATTTGCTGGTTAAACTCATCACCGTTAATTTCAAGTGTTTGCTCTTTATTATGGGCAATAATTAATGGCGATACTGAATGTGTATTATAGTAATTCATACGTTCACCAATGCATTTACCAAAGAATTGATATTTAAGTGGTTTTGCTGCATCAAACTATAAAGCATTGGGGTATTTAGTACTTGTTGGTGAGCTTGCTCTAGGCTCACAATGCATACTGTTGGTTGGTTGGCGTAATAGCTGCCCCACTTTAATGGGTTCTCAACTACAAAACTGCTCGCAAGTGCAATTTCAGTACACGTAACACCAAGTAAGCGCAATAAAGCACGCACTTTGTTGGTTGCACAAAACACTAAATGTTTTGCCCCCACACTTTGCAGAGCTTCGTTAACAATAATAAAATGTGCAAGTGTTGCTCTTCGATTTGTAGAGCAGAGATTACCAAGTTCAAAAATTTTATTGCGAGAAATGCTCTCATCTAAAAAATCTTCAACGGGTGATGCTAAATATTGCTCAATAAACAATGGCGAAGTTGCTTGCCTTAGCCCTAACGTGCACTTTCCTTGCTCGGTAACGTATTGGCAAAGTAGTGGCATAAAAGAAGTAAGCTTAGCGTTATACGCAACTAAAAAACCTTCTTTCACTGTATTTTCGAGATTTTTTCGATGCACATCATCAATACGAGCACTAATAAACTGACTGTTATTTTGTGTTAAACCTAATGATGTAGAAGTGTGGGCTAATTGCATAAGCTCGCTCATTTAAACCTGTTTATATTTCAGGGTTTAAACTTAACGAGTGAAACTTAAAGAAAACTTAAGAAATTTAATTTAAATGAAAAAGCGTCTTAAGTGTTAAATCGCGAGGGCCTAGGCAGGCTAAATAGATCAGAATTCAACTAACTAACAAATTGCTATAACAAAACTTCTTTTTTAAAATTAAACTTAGGTTAATTATTACCCTAGCAGCTTTGTATTCATCACGTTAGTATAGTGTTCTACTTAAGTTACATAACGATAATTACATGAGCATAAAAACAAACGCGTTAATTTACTTTTTAGCTTTTTGCAGCGGCTTTTGCATAATGGGCATTGAGCTTTTAGGTGGGAGAATCCTTGCCCCCTTTTTTGGCAGTAGCGTGCATATTTGGGGCAGTATAATTACTGTGTTTATGCTTAGTTTATCTTTTGGGTATTTACTTGGTGGTAAACTCAGCACTAAAAATGCATCCCTTACCAAATATGGTTTAATATTTTTAATTGCCAGCATTATGGTTGTGCCTATTACATTATTTTCGCAGCCTATAATGGAATTTATATTTACCCATATTGAAGATAGCCGCTACGGCTCGCTCTTAGCGTCAACTGCTTTATTTTTTATACCTACCGTTATTTTAGGAATGATCTCGCCCTACTCTGTGCGCTTACTGGTAACAGATAGCGATAAAAGCGGCCAAGTTGCTGGGCGTTTATACTTTGTAAGTACGCTTGGCAGTGCCCTGGGTACTATTATTACCTCGTTTTACTTTGTGCTCGCGTTTGACGTAAATACAATTATTAGCGCCTTTGCTTTAACACTTGGGGCACTGGGTTTAGTCGCGATTGTTATTAATACCTTGGTTAATAATAAGGGGCTTGCTCATGCTTAAATATTTGCTACTGCCATTAATTGTATTGTCAGGTTCTGCGTTTAGTAAGGTTATTCATGAAGAACGCTCGCTTTATCGCAATATTATTGTTGAAGAAACAAGCGACTTACGTTGCCTTAAATTTAATACTAAAAGTAGCCAAACAAGCCAAAGTTGCATGTATAAAAGCAATCCCGACAAACTTGTTTTTAATTACACAAAATTGACGTTTGCGAGCCTTTTAGTAGCCGACAACCCTAAAAGTGTACTTATTATAGGATTGGGTGGCGGTACACTTTCTAACGTTATTCATGAGCTATACCCCACTGCAAATATTCATAATGTTGAAATAGATCCTGCAGTAACTAAAGTTGCACGCGATTACTTTAACTTTATAGAAAACGACTTAGTGACATCAAGCGTGCAAGATGGCCGTATTTTTATAAAGCGCGCCGCTATTAAAAAGCAAAAGTACGATTGGATTATTTTGGATGCGTTTAACGGTGACTATATTCCGGAGCATTTGCTCACTAAAGAGTTTTTTGAAGAAGTACAAAGCGTATTAGCCGATGGTGGCGTTATTGCCGCAAATACGTTTTCAAGTAGTAAACTTTATGAGCATGAGTCGGCAACTTACCACGCTGTATTTGGCGACTTTATAAATGTAAGCCGCGAAAATCGCAGCAACCGTATTATTTTAGCGGGACTTAAATCAATACCGAGCGAAGCCCAAATTAACACGCGTGTTAATGCTCTCGCCCCTAAATTAGTAAAATACGGTGTAGATATAAAAGCGATTAGCCAACTTATGCACTTTACTAAAGACGGCCAAGATTGGCCTGCAGATACAAAAGTACTTACAGATCAATACTCCCCAGCTAATTTACTTAACTTTTAAAATCCCCTAAACCTCACCATTTTTTTACAGGTGAGGTTTAGCAAATATTTTGCCACTTCTCGCACTTACGCATATTTACTTAGCAAGCTAAGTAATGATAAAATAGTTAGCTTGCTAACTATGTTGGGATGGCTATGCCTACACAAAAACCTTTTCACGAGACACTCGATTTAACAGTTATCGGTAATATGGGCCGAGTTCATCGCTTATGCCGCGAAGCAGTAACCATTGCTGTTGAGCCTTTGGGGCTTACTCAGTCGCGCTGGACTGCACTAATGCATATAAATATGCGTGGTGAGGGACTAACACAACTTGAACTTGCTAATAGCTTAGGGATAGAAATGCCTTCACTGACTCGTACGCTTAAGCAATTAGAGGAGCAATCGTTAATCGTTCGCCGTGTAGACAAACATGATAAGCGCAGTAAAAGACTCTATTTTACTGAGCAAAGTGATGCCATTTTACATTCATTGCAAGAGACCATTTCCGATATAAAAAATCAGTTATACAGCGGTTTATCTGTTGAGCAGCTAGATGCCATTGCATTTGGTTTGATCAAAATAGAGCAAAACGCCCTTAAATGTATTCAAGTTAATAAGTAAGGCTAAAAATGACACCGGATCAAAAGTTTGCACGCTATGTAAGGTTTTCTCTCATAGGGTTTATTTTAGTATTTATTTACTATTTAGTGGCCGATATGGTTTTGCCTGTAACACCACAGGCACGTGTATACCACCCTGTTGTGCAAATATCACCGCAAATTAGTGGCCGAGTCACTAGTGTGCAAGTTAATAATAACCAATCAGTTAAAGCGGGCGATATATTATTTAGTATCGATGAAGGCCCATATAATTTAGCCAAAGAGCAAGCTCAACTCGCGCTTGATGATGCCAAATTACAAAACAAGCGTCTTGATACCAATGTTAAAGCCCTTGAAGCACAAATTAGTGCCGCAAATGCTAAGCAGCATGAGCAAAAGCTATTAAAAAGCAGAGGCGAAAAACTCTATACTCAAAAGTCTATATCGGAGCAAGAGCTTGAAAGCATTCGTGCTAATTTTGAAGCCAGTAAAGCAAATGTTGCGGCTCTAGAAGCGCAGTTAGCTGAAGCAGTTTTAGCTAGAGGTGACTCAGGTAATAAAAACTTAGCTATGCGCCACGCTGCTAACCAGTTAGCGCAAGCTGAGTTAAATTTATCCTACACGCAAGTACGTGCACTAAGTGACGGCGTAGTTGCTAACTTACAATTATTAGACGGCGCGTACGCTGTTGCAGGCAGCCCATTATTAGCTATTGTCGCTAAGAAAGCCGATTTAGTTGCTGACTTTAGAGAAAAGTCACTCTCAAATATGAAGCAAGGCACTCAAGCGCGCGTAGTATTTGATAGCCGCCCAGGTGAAGTTTACGACGCAATACTAGAAACATTTGAAGCAGGTGTTAGCAATGGTCAACTTAGTGCAAATGGTTTACTAAGTACAACAGAAACCAGCAATCGTTGGGTACGCGATGCACAACGTCAACGCATTCATTTAAAGCTCGTAAATCATCAAGACTTAATAGCAAACATGCCAAGCGGGTCACGTGCAACAGTACAATTATTACCCGAATCGACAATTGGGCAATGGTTTGGCTCTGCACAAATTAGGTTTATTAGCTGGTTACACTACATTTATTAATGGAGGTTTTATGACTCAAATTGTTAGCCAAGGCCCACAATTAGACTCTAATGGCCTTCGCCAAGCACTACGCATTGCAGGTGGATGCACCCTTGGCTTTACTATTAGTAAATTAATGAACTGGCCAAATGGTATATTTTTTACCGTTTATCCTATGTTGATATTGGGCATGGTACCTACGTTAAGTCGTGGGCTTATAAATCAATTTATAGCATCTGCTGCATTTAGCGCGCTTATAGTGCTAATAATGCAGGGATTATTTTCTCACTTGCCAGTCGTTATGACATTGTTAGTGTTTGGTGTTTTCTGCTTTTTATTTCACCAAATGAGTAGCGGCAGCGCCTTTTTATTTGGCGCTTTAGGCGTGATCAGCCTTTCTATTCAGCTACATTTTTCGAGCTATGTTGATGAAGGAAGTAGTATTTATCCGTTAATTTTAACTAATGGTTTGGCTATATTTTTAACCGTTGTTATTGGAGCATTAATGCATGGCCTATTTCCTGATGTAACCGCAAGGCCCGGGCGAGTAATGCCAGCTAAAGCAAAAGAAAGTATTCGCCATGAGGTATTGTTATGCTCAACCGTGGCTACGCTCTCTTTTGTGGTTTTTCAGGTTCTTGATTTACAAGACTCAATATCTGCGCAGGCAGCTTCTGTGCTTATTTTGTTTTCATTGTGCTGGAAAGCCGCAGGTATGGCTGGTTGGCAGCGAGCAATTGGAACGCTTATAGGGTGTAATGCAGCGTTACTATCGCAACTATTTTTGTATAGTCACTCTGATTTTTTACTTTTTCCGATGGCTATTTTATGGATACTTTCGTTTCTTTTTGCGCGTTTTCATATTTTAGGCGGAGGCATACCTGGTATTGGTTTTGGTGTGCTGACTACATTCGGTATTTTATTTGGGAACTCACTCGGGCCAGGCCAAGATCTTGTTTATAGCGCAATGTACCGGTTTAGCTCGGTATCGGTGGCTATAATATTAAGCCTGTGCGTTGTATATGTTATGCACCATATACTTAATCGGTTTAGTGTAACTCGCCATCATACTTTTGATTAGGTAAATCTTGTTTTATAAAACAAAAGGCTGCAATTGCAGCCTTTTTTATAAGCTTAGTTAAGCTATTTTAATGATATAAATAAACTATAATTTTGTTTTAAATACTCACCAGCATCTCTTTGTACACAATAAAGTTTTTAGTCTTTTTGGGTGATAAGGAGCGTAAGCACACCCGCTATAATTCCCCAAAAAGCAGACCCCACTGAGAGTAATGTTAAGTTAGATGCTGTTACTAAAAAAGTAACAATTGCGGCCTCAGTATATTTAGTACTACTAAGGGCTTGCTGCAAACTATTAGCAATGGTGCCAAATAGCGCAATGCCCGCCAAAGCTAAAATAAGTGCCTGCGGTAAACTTGCTACCAACCCAACTAATGTAGCTGCGCACAGCGCCATTAAAATATAAAATGCGCCCGCCGCTATACTCGCCCAATAACGTTTATCATGATTTTTATCCGCTTCATCACTCATACAAATAGCAGCGGTAATAGCGGCTAAATTAATAGAGTAAGCTCCAAACGGGGCGGTAAGCATATTTACAAAACCAGTCACATTAAGAGACGCAGATATAGGCGCTTTATATTTATGCGCTTTTAAAACAGCAATACCCGGTAAATTTTGCGATGTCATGGTAACTATATAAAGTGGTAAACCTATGCTAATGCATGCTTGCAAGTGAAAAACGGGTTCAATATAAGCAAATTCGCTCATTTTCCAGTGCAGTGCACTGGTATCAATATGGCCCATTTGCCAAGCGAGTAATACACCTATAATAAGCACACTTAACATAGCAAAGCGGGCAAAAAAGCGTTTACCAATAAAGTACATAACAACCATTAAACCAATCACTAAAGGTATATCGTTCATAAAATTAAAAACATCAATACCAAAGGTAACAAGTACGCCGGCCAACATGGCGCACGCAAGCTCACTTGGAATACGGTTCATTATTTTTTCAAACCAGCCCGTCACCCCCGACAAAAAAACGAGCAATGCACTGAGCATAAACGCGCCAATAGCCTCGTTTAAGTTATACCCTTGTGCACTTGAAATCAGTAATGCAGCCCCCGTGGTAGACCACGCAATTAAAACAGGCACTTTGTAATAGTACGACAAACCTATTGACGTTGTGCCCATCACTAAACCAAGCATTAAAATCCAACTAGCTACTAAATCGGGCGTGCCTCCAAGGGTTATCACCACCTGATAAATCAATGCAATGGAACTCGAAAAACCAATAATTACAGCCACAAGCCCTGCTGTAATTCGGTTAAGCAACTGATCAGACACCTTCATAAATCCCTCGTAATGCCATTTATGCAGCACACAACATACGTGCCCGATAAATGCATTGCAATTAGCGATTAGTTTACAAAGAGTGAAAAAAATTCACTTTTTATTTTTCATTGTAATTAACGTCAAAAAGTCACTTTTAACCATTGTATTTAACTAAACAAACAAGTACCCACAAACGCGCCAAAGGCCGCATAAACCCTACAAAAAACCAATACTAAAAAGAGTGAAAAACATACCAAAAATAAATATCCTTATATTTTATAAGGAATTATGAAATTTAGAATTAATTCTTTTCGGTTACATTTATTATCTTGATCTAATCCATTTAATAATATAAAACGTAACAAACAGTTAACCAAAAACACTAAAAGAGAAACAAATGAAGAGATCTGTCGTCTTACTAATTGCTATACCATTATCGGCATTTGCAGTTTATGGGCTATTTTTTAATGCAGATGAAACGGGCGAACCTATCGCGCCTGTTGCTATTGATTTTGTTCCTATTGATTTACAAAAAACGCGCAATACACATCCCCCTGCACCTATTGATATGAGTAAAGATCCAATTACCGTTAAACCTATTGTTGCCCCTGACAACAGCTTACCGTTTGAAGAATTTGATGCCGTAAATCGCCTATCCGACAAAGCAAAGCAAGTGCTTATAAACGCAAAAGTTTTACCTACCGACTTACATAACGAAGCCTACATTGAGTTTGATTTAAATTCTTTACAGGCTTTAGAAACTGGCGAAAATTTTGATTTAGCTATTCCGCAAACAGCCGAAACATTCACCGCAGAAGTGACTAATGTGATTGAGTCTGAAAATGGCGATAAGAGCATATTTGGCAAAATAGTGGGTGTTGATGGCCGCATGCATAATACCGTTTTAACGGTAGGTAAAGATGCCGTATATGGTCAATTTACTGCGCCTTCTGGCAATTATGTATTCGAAAGTAAAGGTAAGTACGGATGGATTGCAGCAAAACGCGATTTATATAAAAGCCACATAGAGCATGATGTAACCGCACCAAAACCCAAATCAGATAAAAGCATCGATATATTTGCACCAAAAATTGATGGCTAACCAATAATCAAAATATAAAAAACAACTAAAGCCGCACTATAAGGCAACTTTAGTGTGTCTGCTTTTTATGAGCTCAACCAAGTTAAAAACAAGTTCCAACCACAACAAGAGTAAGGAAATACAATAATGAAAAAAGTAATCACAACAACCGCACTGGCTGCGGCATTATGTGCAGCAAGTGTTGCACAAGCAGAAACAATCGATATCGGTATTTTATATACCGACCAATCAGCTGCTGCAACTAGCAATATTGACACTAAAATAAATCAACTAATTGCTTTTAGTAATCAGGTATATAGCCAAAATGGCGTTGATATAACACTACGCTTAGCTGGCAAACAAAACTTAGGTGACTATGCAGTAACGCCGTCTGAGGATTGGTTAGATTCGGTTACAAATAGCAGCTACGTAGATGGTTTACGCAGCGATTGGAAAGCCGACATGATTGCCGTATTAGGTACTGGTCAAAGTGCTGGCAATGGGCTTATTTCATGCGGTTTAGCATGGGTTGGCCAAGGCACTAATGGCAATCTATACAGCTCAATGAGCAGCCGTATGTACTCAATCACTGCAATTGATTGTGGTGCAACTACATTTGTACACGAACTTGGTCATAACCAAGGTTTAGCGCATTCACGCAAACAAGGTGATACGTCTGGCGGTGTATATGTAGATGGCATGGGTCACGGCGTACAAAACGAGTTTGCAAGTATAATGGCTTACCCGCACGTTTACGGTAGCGCTACTCAGTACGATTACTTCTCTAACCCTGGCTGGAGCGTAAACGGTATTGCATTTGGTATTACAAACCAAGCGCATGCAATTCGCACAGTTACTGCTACAAAAACAAGTATTGCTAACTTTAAATAAGCTGCCCAATAAAAAAGTGGGCTAAATAGCCCACTTTAAAGTTTTAACATGTTCTTCCCTGCAGAGCGCTTACGCGCTCTTTTAGATTAAGCTAATGCACAACGATTTTTTGCTTAATTGCTGGCATTAATGTTTTACCATTGCCATCTACTTTGTTTAACAATTTAAGTCCCATCACTTTTGCAAGTACGGGGTAAATATCAAGGTTATTTACTTCTTTAAGGCTTACACCTTGTTTAAATGCAGGGCCTACAGCAATAAATGATGCTGCCATATCCTCGGTATATGCATAACCGTGAGTCCCTAGATAGGTTGGTTTTTTACCATTGGTAAATACCGCTGGCGCTGTAGTTTGCACCACAATATCGCCTACGCGAGTGCCTTTATTGTAATGATACGCTGCTAATTGCTCGTCAGTTAATACTGTATAACGACCGTTTGACGCATCTCGTAAACGTGCTTTGTAACCTTCAATATCAGCGTTTTTAGCATCAGGCTGAGTATAAATAAGTAAACGTGGGCCAGTATTTTTAACTAAAAAGTTTTCATCTTGAGGTAGTGTGGTTACATCAATGCTTTTATCTGGATCTATACTCGTCATACCGTGATCCGACACAATAACTAAGTTTACCTCTTGCTCTAATTTACTTAAGCGAGTTTGTAATTGCCCCATTAATTCATCAAGCTGTTTAACTGCATCACGCGTTTGTGGTGCGTCTGGCCCAAATTCATGGCCCATGCTGTCAACTAGCGAAAAGTAACTCGCAATAAAGCGTGGGCGCTGTGCTTTTGGTAAGCTTAACCACTGAATAATTTGATCAACACGGCTTTGGTAATCGCTGTATTTAGAATAGTGATAAAAGTAATCTGGTGTCATGCCGTTAAATAATGCATCTGACTCAGGCCAAAAATAAGTAGCCGATTTAAGCCCCTGCATTTTTGCTAAATTCCAAAGCGGAATACCCTTTACCCATGTGCTATCGCCTAATGCTTTGCCCATGCTGTAACAGTCGTTTTTACGCGCTTTATCACAAAAGCTATTATCAACAATGCCATGGTTTACCGGCAGTAAGCCCGTAATAATAGAAATATGATTAGGAAACGTTTTAGTTGGATAAACAGGTATTAGCTTTTGTGCGCGAACACCGCGCTCGGCCATTGCTTTTAAATTTGGCGCGCCGTGTTTTTCAATATAATCCCAACGCAGGCCATCAATTGATACAAGCACCACAGTTTGCTCTTTTGCAGCAAATGCGCTGTTCATTCCTAACATTAGGCAAATTGATACTGCCTTTAAAATCCACTGTTTCATTATAAACACCTATAAATGCACAACAATTACTCAAAAAATTATTTTAAAGCAAGTTGTTACTTTATGATACAAACTGATAGATTAAACCCTGTATATTAAAGACAAATGACTATGTGCTAAAAACTATGCCAGTCATCAATTGTAAAAAAGGACAAGTATAAAGATGACCATAGATTTTAGTAAAAAAATAACGCCAGCACGAATGTACCGCACAACCTCTAACTTACAGATGGCGCTAGAAAGCGACCGTGGCCGTATTATTAACAGTGCCGCTATTCGCAGGCTGCAGCAAAAAACCCAAGTGTTTCCGCTTGAGCGCAACGCAGCTGTACGATCTCGCCTTACCCACTCGCTTGAGGTACAACAGGTTGGTCGTTTTATAGTGCAACGTATTTTTGCTAATTTAAGCTATCAACAACAAAAAGATTATGGCTTAACCGAGCTAGAGCGCCCGCTAGAAAGCCTAGTAGAAATGGCCTGCCTAATGCACGACATAGGCAACCCACCGTTTGGGCATTTTGGCGAAGCTGCTATTAACCACTGGTTTAATAACAACCTAGCAAGCGTAACACCCGAGCGCTGTAAAGAACCAAACACCGGTATAGGTGTTGTTTTTAAACACCTTGCGCTTGATATTTGTAACTTTGAGGGCAACGCCCAAGGCATACGTATAATTCATTCTTTGCAAACGCTTAATTTAACCTACAGCCAAAGTGCTGGTATTTTAAAATACACTCGCCCTGCTGGGCTTGATGTAAAAGACATTCCGCAAAATAAAAACTATTTAATGAAAAAAGTAGGTTACTACTACAGCGAAAAAAACTTTGTTGAAGCGCTACAAAAAGAGCTCACTATTGAGCCTTACTGCCGCCATCCTGCAAGTTACATAATGGAAGCCGCCGACGACATTTCGTATTGCCTAGCCGACATAGAAGACGCCGTAGAAAAAGACATAATAAGCACTGAGTTGCTGTGCGAAAAACTTAAAAGTAGTTACAAAAAAGTATTAATAAATCTGTTAATCGACGACGCTCAACATCAAAATTTTGTAGACAAAGCCGTAGACTACGCACTAGAGCGTGCACAAGCACAACCCTATAATTTTAATAGTGAATTTTTTATATACCTGCGGGTTGCATTGCTACATCCGCTAGTAAATCACGCCGCAAAACGCTTTATCGAAAATATAGAACCTATTTATCATGGCGATTTTAACCAAGCGCTTTTAGAAGATAGAAGCCATCTACATGCAGTAACTAAAACACTAAAGCAGGTAGCGCTTGAGCATGTATTTTCAAACAAAGAAGTCGAAAAATTAGAGCTACAAGGGTATCGCATAATTAATGGTTTGCTCGATTGCTATAAACCATTACTGCTACTAAACAAGGATGACTTTAAGCGTGCACTAAATGGCGATTCACGTTTATTAATAGAGTCGCGACTTGTTAAAAAGCTCTCTAAAAAGCACTTAAATAGTTACCAACACGCAATAGATGCGATGCAAGAAGAGCCCGATCACTTTGCGGCATACGAGTTTTATTATCGTTGTAGATTAATCCAAGATTATATAAGCGGTATGACCGACCAATTTGCTTACGATGAATATCGTAGCCTTATGGTGATTGATTAGTTCTATTACTCTGGATAATTTTTAATTTTGCGCTTAAAATCAAACTATTAATATTTAAGCGCGCATAACTTCATGATATCAAAACTAATTAGATTTACCCTTTGCTTTGCCTTATTTTATAGTGCGCAAAGTGCTGCATACAACGAAGCTATGTGCATTTTAATTAAACAAAAAATGCAGCAAAATAGTAATAATAAAGCGAGTCAAAAATATCGTAAAGCTGCGCGTGATTACAAAAATAACTGTAATAAGCCAAAAGAAATTCAAGCACAACCTAAGCCCCAAATAATAGAGCCTGAGCCGACTATTATTACTCAGCCACAACCTAAAACTGTTGAACCTGCCCCTGTAATTAAACCTACTGAAGAAGCTGTTAAAGAAAGCATCAACGAGCAAACCCTTAATTTAACTAATGATCAAAAACAACAAATAAACGAAGCTGTGATAGAGCAAGTAAAACCGGCAACGCCAGAGCAAAACGTTCAACCTACGCCTGAAAAGTCTGTACCTGTAAAACCTGCACCTGTGTTAACTAAACCAGCGCCAGTAATTGCGCCGCAACCTGTAGCGCAGAGCCCAAGCTCGTTACTTTTACCCACTTTAATACTTGTTATAGTGGTACTTATTGGCGCTATGGTAGTCGTGCGCCTGCGCCGTGCAAAACAAAGTAAAGCGATGGCAGAACCGACTATAGCGGCTCCACCTGAAGTTAAATCAGAAAAAATTGCTACGCCAGCTAAACCTGAAATTAAAGCAACAAAGCCAGTACAAACAACAAAAGAGCCAGAGATTGAGCCTGTCGCCATCAACGAAGCAACTCAAAATAATAAAGCAGTTGAGAGCAGCGTAGCGACAAATGAAGAGCCAGTGGAACCTACTAACACAGCGCAGATCTCAGATGAGCAAAACAACGTAGTTACTCCATCGCAAACAAGTGAAATTGAGTCTGCACAAATGGAGCCAGCAGATACTTTAGAGCAAACAAGTACCGCTACGTTTAACGAAGTAAAACAAAAACCAGAGCCTAATACCGCCGAGTTTGAAGCCGCCGCTAAAACAACCTTAGAGCGCATTAAAAATGCCAGCAGCTTTAATGAGCCAGAGGTACGCGACTTTGACCCAGATGCAAAGCCAGTAAAAAAACAACGTAAGCACCATACAGCGCAAGTAACGGAATCTGCGCCAATAGAAGCTGAACATAACACTGTAGAGCCGGTTATTAGTACTCCCGAGCCAGTAACAGCGAGTGAGCCGGTTATAGATTTACACGCTCCAGAGCAAATATCTGACGCCCAATCGACTACGTATACAACCGAGCAAGACTTTAAAGAACCAGAGGTGCGTACATTTAACCCAGATGCACTATTATCTGGTGAAAAGCCGATGCCTAAAAAAGAAGACGCGATACCTGAGCAAGCACAAACAACACCGCTAGTTGATGAGCCAGTAATTGAGCCTAAAAAAGCGGACAGTAACAATCCATTTGCTAACTTATCGTTAGACTCAAGCTGGGATCCAGACTCGACTGAAAAGCCAAAAATAGAAGAGAAAAAACGCGCACCTAAATCACAAGCTTTAATAGATGCAGAAGAACGCGCTAAAAACATGCAAACCAAGTAGTAAGTTTTAAAATAACGCTTCATATTGTGAGGCGCTATTTTCGTAACCAAATAATTAACTGCTTTTCACCGTATTACTTACACTCTTATCCCATCCTAAAATGCGCCTTAGTAATTAGAAGCTTCGCTTCGTGCGCGAGCAAGCTCAGCGCCTAGTGCAATATTCAAGCTTGAGAGTCTTTTGTGAGCCTACAATTTGTTGACGCGATGGGTGCTGAGCATACATTTAACAGGTGGTATTTTTAGACTGGAGTTTACGGCTACGTTATCCGCAGCCATAAATTAAAGTAACTTGGTCAACATGCCCTAATTAAAAGTCCTAGTTAACAGCCCTAGCGGTACGTTTATTTTTAAGCTTTAACCCGCCAATTAATAGCAGTGGCCCTATAAACATAGCAAGTCCATACACGCCACCGGTAACCGCGTATTCTGGTTTATTCAAAAAGCTAATAGCAATTAAAATAGCTAACGATGCATTTTGAATTCCAACCTCAATTGAAAGCGTCAGCGAATCAGTTAAATTTAATTTTGAACACTTAGCAATTAACCAACCAACAACCATTGAACCAATATTAAGTGCTATGCACGCCCAAAATACATCGTTAAATGAGCTAACTAATAAATCGCGCTCTTTTATTACTAGTGCTGCAATCATCATAAGCATAAAAAACAACGAGAAGCGTCTAAAAAACGGCTCTGCTTTAATGGCAAAATCACTTTTAAAGTGACGTAACCAAATGCCTATAGCAACTGGCACTAAGGTAATAAAAAATAGCCCTAATGAAGTAATTAAAATAGAGAAAGTAGCATCGTCTGCTGGGGCAAACTGACTCATAGCAAAGCCAATAATAAACGGTGTGGTTATTATACTAATTGCGGTAGAGGCAGCGGTTAAACTTACCGAAAGCGCTAAATTAGCTTTAGCAAGCTGGCTTACTACATTTGACATAGTACCGCCTGGGCAGGCAGCTAATATCATTAAACCAATAGCGATAGGCGTTGGTAGGTTAAGTAAATAACACAGCCCTAATGCTAATAAAGGCATTGCTACAAGTTGGCCTATTAAACCCATAACAATGGCAAGCGGGCTTTTAAATAGACGAGTAAAATCGTTTGTTGTGAGCCCAAGACCCATACCAAACATAATAAGTGCAAGAGCGAGCGGAAGTATTACTTCGGTTAATATAGATGCATTCAAATTAGACAGCCTCGTTTGTTATTGTTTTTAATTGGAGTGTTAATTTTTAAGTTAACTGTATACCAATTCGCTTAATTAAGTGATCTATTTTGAGGATGGAAAAACGTGTTGATAGCTAGGCAAAAAATTCGCTATTTAGTTGTTCTAAATGAGAATTTTTTAACACAGGTAGCGACACGTTTAGCCCCGCAAAATGATTAAGTATTATTGCGGATTGGTATAACGCCCCTTTACAATAAATCCTAGTGCTAGAAGCATTACTTATTTAAAATAGTAGCAATGCGTTTACCCAGTTCTGGAAGTACATCTTGTTCAAACCATGGGTTCTTTTTAAGCCATATATTATTGCGCGGACTGGGGTGTGGAAGCACTAAATAATTTGGCCAATACTCACGCCACGATTTTACTAACTCCGTAAGTGGCATTTTTTTAGTCTCCGGTAAATGGTACGCCTGCGCGTATTTACCTAATACTATTGTCAGCTCAATATTTGGTAGTGCAGCCAATAATTGCTCGCGCCATGCTGGGGCACATTCTTTTCTCGGTGGTAAATCACCCGACTTACCCCTACCCGGGTAGCAAAAGCCCATAGGTAAAATTGCTATATTATTAGCATCGTAAAATTCATCCCTTGTTAGCCCAAGCCATTCTCGTAGGCGGTTTCCGCTTGCATCGTTAAACGGCACGCCTGTTTCGTGAACTTTTATACCCGGTGCTTGGCCCGCGATTAAAATACGTGCGTTTGGGTTAAATTGTATTACAGGTCGAGCCCCTAAAGGTAAATGAGGATCACAGATCACGCATTTACTAACTTGGTCTATTAATTGGTGACTATTCATGTTTATTTGGCCTTAAATGCTTAATTTTTATCCTAAATGGCCATTTAGGATAAATGAGTTGGTAAAAAATCGGTTTATTTTATCTAAAATGGCGATTAGTTAGTAAAATCCTGATCTTTAAGCCTAAATGCCCTACAGCCCTTATAGTACCTAGTGTTCTTTCGCCCATACCGCAAATTCGTTACCACTTGGTTCTGTAAAGTGAAACCGACAACCGCCAGGAAACTCAAAAATAGGTTTTAATATTACTCCGCCAAATGTCTCTACTTTTTTAAAGGTTGCGTGTATGTCGTCGCTATAAAAAATAAGTAATGCTGCCCCATGCTGAGTTAGTGATTTTAATGGAGCCTGAAAAATCCCACCATCTAACCCCTGCCCACTAAACGCCGTGTATTCTGGGCCGTAGTCAGTAAACTGCCAATTAAATACATGACTAAAAAAGGCCTTAGTTGCGGGTAAGTCGCATGCAGGAAACTCTACGTAATTTAGTTTTTCGTGATCGCTCATCGTTATTTCACTCTTTATTTTTACTCAGTTTATTAACCTTAAGCTTTACATGCAGCCTGTGCAATATCATTAAACAATAACAGATCAGTATTTTACTAAGTAATCTGAACTCTGGATAATAAATCTATCTCGAGCAGCTATTTTCAGCGCTAGAGAAAATAAATTTAAATATCACCATAATTCAATACGTATAAAACCTCTTAACCAAGGTTCAGGTTAAGTAAGAAGGATAATTTACTAAAAGTTAGTCGCCGTAAATGAGAATAGCTATCTTTTGTATTTGTAACATATATAATAGCGCCTTTGTTTTATCCTCAGCTTTAAATAAAGGGATTAATTAACTATGCAGGCACCTTTGCACAGTGCGCCATTCGATAAGGTTAACGTAATTGCGCTTATAGTAAAAAGCGTAAGCAGTTATCGAGTTTTGGTATTTTTACGTTTTTTTATTGCCATAATTGGTGGCTATGCCTTTACCTCTGCAAGTACTGCGTTATTAAGTTTTGTATTGCCAATAGCTAAGCAAGACGCTGTACTGTTTAGTGTTTCAATCAGCATTTTAATTTATGCCGTAGTATTTATTTATGCCTTTAGCGTTAAATCATTAAGAAAAGTTTGGATCAGTATTTTACTAAGTACAGGTGCGTTTATCGGATTGCTTGTATTACTAAAGGGTTGGGTATGAAAGACAGCTTTTTTAGATCGATGACTTGGTTACACACTTGGGTAGGGTTACTCGTTTGTTGGTTATTATATTTAATATTTTTTGCAGGAACACTTAGCTTTTTTAGAGACGAAATAACGCTGTGGAATCAACCTGCCATACATAATGTACAAGCCCAAACACAGCGTATAGAAGCGCAAAAACAACAAATAATTACAGGGTTCGATTACTTAGCTAACCATGGAGCTAACTCATCAAGCTGGCGTATTACATTACCTGAGCCGCGTATTCCTTATTTAATTTATGGTTATGCAAAGCCAAAAGAGCCAGGCCAGCGCCGCAACCAGTTTAAAAACACACAGTTAAACCCTAATACCATGAAAGAGCTTGAACCCTTTGTAGATACTAAAGGTGGTAACTTTTTTTATCGGCTGCACTATGATTTACATTACATGGATGCAATAACCGCACGCTGGATTGTGTGCTTTGCTAGCTTTTTTATGCTAATTGCTATTATATCGGGCGTGGTTATTCATAAGCGTATTTTTAAAGATATGTTTAGTTTTAGACGTAATAAAGGTAGTCGTACGTGGTTAGATGCCCACAATTTAAGCTCTGTGCTTGCCCTGCCTTTTCATTTAATGATTACTTACACGGGCATGATTACGCTCATATTTATGTTGTTTCCCTACCCTGCGCAAACGTCTTACGATAACGGCATGCGTGGCTTTTTTAACGATGTAACCCCTCGCAACACCATGACCGATAAAGCCCAAGGCGAATCGTCAATGGTGCCGATTCAAAGCATTTTGGATCAGGTTTATACTAAGTGGCCTCATGCAGATATTACTCGCGTACAAGTTAACCAACCAAATATGGCAGCTTCAACAATTACCGTATTGGTAAGCGCAGGTAAAACACTGCGTGACCAAGCACCACGCTTAATATTTAGTGGTGCTACAGGGCAAATGGTTGCTAAAACTGATGACGAGCTAACTAGCAGCAAAGCGCTTTACGAATCACTTAATTCAATGCATACAGGGCGTTTAGCTACGTGGTTACTGCGTTGGTTATACGTATTAGGCGGTATTGCAGGCTGTGTAATGATTGGCTCTGGCTGTATTATGTGGGCTAAGCGAATTCGCGAGCGAACTAAAAATAACGTTAAACCTTCGTT
The DNA here is from genome assembly GCF_002836155.1 of Pseudoalteromonas sp. GutCa3. Classification (NCBI taxonomy): domain Bacteria; kingdom Pseudomonadati; phylum Pseudomonadota; class Gammaproteobacteria; order Alteromonadales; family Pseudoalteromonadaceae; genus Pseudoalteromonas; species Pseudoalteromonas sp. GutCa3. The sequence continues at coordinate 42,668 of NZ_PJBK01000012.1, forward strand.
TGGTTTAAAACTAGTTGAAGGGTTAAACCTAGCCACTATTATGGGACTTCCACTGGCAACGTGTGCATTTTTTATTGCTAACAGACTACTTAGCCCAACTACCGCAGAGCGCGCCGATAAAGAAATACTCGCGTTCTTTTTAACATGGCTAGCGGTTGCTCTTTTAGCACTTATAAAGCGCGACACACTGCAATGGCGAGTTATGGCAGCTATAAATGCTGTTGCATGTTTAAGCGTACCGGTTATTAATGCACTTACAACTAACGGTAATATAGTTAGCTATTTGATGCACAAACAGTGGGCTTTATTTACTTTTGATGCACTGTTTTTGTTATTTAGTATATTATTTTTTATACAAACCGAAAAATTACGTACTGCTAAAAACAACTCAAAAATAATCAGCCCTAGTCAATCTAATAACCTTAAAAGGCAAAAACCATGATTGATTTACTTGGGTTTAGCCTATGCCTGCTCAGTTTTAACTGTTTTGCGCTGGCTAAGTATAATCATTTTAAAGATGTATTTAAAAAACGCCCTACAGAATCCCAACGTAAAAAGCTGCTATTAGCTGCTTGGATCAGTATTTTACTAAGCTTGGTGCTTTGTATAGTTACTCAAGGTGGATATGGAACATTACTATTTTGCGGGTTTATGAGCCTAAGTGTCTTAATTATAATGGTTTTTTATAATTTTTTAGTAGGCTACGTAAAGTGGTTTAGTGTTTTAAATAGCGTGTTAGTTGTACTAAGTGGGTTGTTTTTAGCATTAAACTAGCCTTAGTTAGTAAAAACGTGATCCGTTACTTTCCCATAGATTAGGCAAAAAAATGGCAAGCTATATAGCTTGCCAACAATAGGGGATATTCAGTGTTTCCAATACTTACTGTCTCACGGCAAGTACACACAATATAACCATAATATATTTAAGTTACTTTACAGTTAGGTGACTGTTTTATTACTACTGTAAAGGGGCTTTACATTGTTTATTGCTTAACCCAAATTATTTCATCAGTAGCAAAGCCCAACTCTTTAGCTTTAGTTAAAAAGTGTTCTTTAAGCTCTTTGCTAACCGTTGGTGTACGCGACAAAAACCACAAGTAATCTTTGTTGTAACTGGTTATAAATGCATATTGATAATCGGGTTGGTCAAGTTCAAAAATCACGTAAGCGCCATAAAATGGACCAAAAAACGAAACTTTAAAATGCCCGGTGTCAGTGCCCTCAACAAACTTGGCCAAGCCTTCGGCGTCATCCCATTTTTTATCATCCGTTAAATACCCTTTGTTAAGGACCTTTACTGTGCCGTCGTCGTTAATTGAATAAGTAGCGGTAACTTGCTCCATACCTTCTTCGAATGAGTGATTGAGCCGCGCTATTTCAAACCATTTTCCTTTATATTTTTGTATATCAAAGTTTTTAACGGGTGTTATTCCCTCAGGAGGGCTGGTGCAAGCACTAAGAAAAAATAGCCCTGTAATAAGTAAACCGTATTTAATAGCCTTCATGTAAGCTCCTTTTTAAATTACATAAATAGTACGTATTATCTAAATATAGATGGATATAAAGTTTGCTAGCCGATTAAAAAATTTTGCTATAGGATCATATTAATTCTAAAGCAATAAAAATGACCATAGCATGAAAATTTGGGTAGATGCAGACGCGTGTCCTGTTGTTATAAAAGAAATACTTTTTAGAGCTGCAGAGCGTATGAAAATCGAGACTATTTTAGTGGCTAATCACGCAATGCGTATTCCGCCGTCAAAATACATAAGCCGCGTTCAAGTATCGTCGGGGTTTGATGTAGCCGACGACGAAATAGTAAAACGTATTGAAAAAGGCGATTTAGTTATTACGGGCGATATTCCGCTAGCAAGTGAAGTAATTGATAACGGCGGGCAAGCACTCAACCCGCGTGGCGAGCTTTATACCACCGAGAATATCCGCTCAATACTTAACGTGCGCGACTTTATGGATACCATGCGCTCAAGTGGCGTAGAAATGAGTGGTGGGCCACCGCCACTTAGCCAAACCGATCGCCAAAACTTTGCAAATAACCTCGACCGTATTTTAGCGCAAAACAAGGCTAACTAACTTGAATACCCAATTAGTTGGCTTAGGTGATACGCAATTTAGCGTGGCAGTATACGTAGCAAAAGCGCCGCCAATGCCGTTTTTTGAAACACTTGAATGCCTAGAACCGGTTATAAATGAGCAAATAAATACCATAAACCAGCACTGTGGTAATGGTTGGCGCAAAGTGTTTAACGTGTACGCAAAAGTGCTATTTGCCCTGCCAAGTGAGCATTATTCATTTGCTAAACAAGCCCCTACTTGGCAACAATATCGCGATGAGTATTTACTGCAAAAAAACAGTAAAACTGCCCTGCTATTTAGCGCGCCTAACACTACTATTACGTGCGCAAATAAAGCTACTAGCAATAAAAACCAGTTACACATAATTGCCGGTCGTACGCACACTAAAAACTTATTACAACAAGGTAAGTTACATGCTCAGTTTGATTGGCTTGACGACGAGTTTGCAATAGACACCAGTAACAACATTATTGTGTGCCCATATTTTGATTACAGGCAACTAAGTAATATAAAAATTGCGAGATTAAGCGAGCTAGTCGCGCAGCTAAAAATCACTAAATAACACATTGTAGGGAACGACCATGGCCGGAATTTTAGAGTTAAACGAATTATTAAAATCAATGCAGCCAGCGCTTAAGCAAGGCGAGTATATTTTTTGTTGCTTAGCAGGCTCACTTGCCGATTATGTTCATTTAGAGCCACTTGCCACTTATGTTGAAGAGGAAGGGCTAACCCTTATTTTAAAAGCTGAAACCGCCGATAAAGCAGGTATTACTTACGAGGGTAAATATAATTTAATCACTCTTAACGTACATTCAAGTTTAGAGGCCGTTGGGCTAACTGCTGCGGTATCTGCAAAGCTAACTGAGCATGGCATTAGCGCTAATGTGGTTGCTGCGTTTTATCACGATCATATTTTTGTACAAACAGATAAAGCACAAGCTGCAATTAAAGCACTTGGAGAGATTGGTTAGGATTGCTGGCACAGCAACGATTTGAGTGATGTGGATATTAGATCGTCGGGTGGCGCTTCGCTTAACCGACCTACGTATAAAAACACCGAGTTTGTTCACTCGGTGTTTTTATTGGTGCTAAATAGCGGGTGCTTGTTTAGCTTGTAAAACTTAAACTACATATCCGCTAAAACCTAGAGCTTTAAAATACAGCTTCGGAATGCCAAATTTGCACTCATTTAGCAGTTCGCTAAAGCGCATTCTATCAAGCGGGTAAAACTCATTTTCTAAGTCGTGCCCTGTTTGTGTTTTACCTGTTTCGGTTAAACCCAATTGCGCGCACGTTGTAAGCTGGGCTTCGCGCTCAAATGAAGTTTCAGGGCGCATTAAATCTGCAATATAAAGGTTGGCGTCTTTTTTAAGGCTTCCTTTAATCGCTTTTAGTAACTCTTTTTTATCGCCGTTATCTTGTACAAAATGCATTACCAATAAACATAAAACGGCATCGGCTTTAACCGATAATTTATTAACAGGTCCACTATGAATATTAACGCGGCTTGCTATGCCTTGCTCATCAAATTGCTGCTTCGCGATAGCAAGCATATCGGCTGATGTATCTTGCGCGGTAAATTGCCATGTAGGGTTTAGTGCAGCCAGTGCAAGCACTTCTTTGCCTGTGCCTGCCCCTACTACTAAAATATGCGCATTATCGCTTAGCGTTGCTTTTAGCTGCGCGTTAGTGAGCTGATGTAATAATTCATAACCAGGAACTAAACGGGTTATACGGCTATCGTATTGTGTTGCTTGCTCGCCTGTAAACGTTGGCATTGTATCTCCTTGTTTTCAGTAATGTTGCTTATAAAACTTCAACTGTGGAATATCCACCTGGCTTTTTGGCTACATGCACTTGAGTGGCTACACGCTCGCTCATTTGTGTTACGTGCGATATAACGCCTACTTTTCTGCCTTGTGCTTGCAAAGAATCCAAAGCGTCCATTGCAATGCTTAGGGTTTCGCTGTCTAACGTACCAAACCCTTCGTCAATAAACAAAGAATTGATTTGTACTTTGTTTGACGAAAGCGATGCTAAACCAAGTGCAAGTGCGAGCGATACTAAAAATGACTCCCCGCCTGAGAGTGTATTAACAGAGCGTTGCTCGTCGGCCATGTCGCGATCGATAATCGCAATGTCGAGCGTTTGCGCTATGGCGGTTAATTCGTAGCGTTTGTTGAGTGTTTTTAAATGGCTGTTGGCATAGTGCAGTAATATTTTTAACGTTTGCGTTTGTGCTAAGTTACGCATGGTTTTACCCGTTGCATCACCCAAGACTTTATTAAGCAAATGCCACTGTTCAACCAGCGTTTTAAGTTTAGTTAACTCGGCTTGTTTGCCTTCAAGCGCCTTTGCGTTTTGGTTGTGTTGCTCAATAGCGGTATTAGTTGCTAGTAATGAATTTTGCAGCTGCGTTTGTTGCTCATTTAAGCTGCTTAATTGCGTACTTAAAGCCTCTGCACTTTGTGTTGGTTTATCGCTACTGTTGTGTTTTTCAAGCGTAAGTTGCTGCTGTTTTAATGCGGCATTTGCATCTGTTAGCGCTTGAGTTAACTGCTCGTGCTGAGTTAAATGCGCTTTAATAGTCTCGCTACTAAGCGTTAGTAAAATTTTGACCTGTTCGTGCGTTGTATTGCTGTATTGCGCTTTAAAGTCAGTAAACCACTGGTTATAACGTGCCTCAAGCGTTGCTAGCTCTTGGCTGTTTTCAAGCAAGCGTTGCTCTACATTTTTAAGCGTTATGGCGTGCTCATCTCGTTGTTTTATAGCGTCGTCATATGCTTTTTGACTCGCTTGAACCTGCGATTGCATTTGCTCTTGCGCACTTGTAAGTTTTGCTTGGTAGTCGTCTGCGCTTATTTGCTCGTTATTAAATAAAGCTAAGCGCTCACTTTGCGTAGCGTTTAATAGCGCTTTAGCTTTTACAAACTCTTCATTAAGTACTTTTAACGATTGATCGTTGTTACTTAAAAGCGGGGTAAGCTGCTTTATTTGTTCATTAGCTGTGTCTTGACGTTTTTGGCTTTGCTCAAGCTGCGTTTGAGTTTGCTGATACTGCGTAACCTGCTCGTTCAGCTCGCTAAGTTCAAGCGTATTGGCTTGTAGTTGCTGCCAAAAATCACTGTTTTCAAATTGATTATTGAGCGTTGTACCAAGCTCGTTAATTTGCGCACTTAGTTCGCTATGCTTACTCGTTAACTGGTTTTGCTGATGTGTAAACTCAAGGTGTTTATTACTAAGTTGCTGCTGTACTTGCTGCTCTGCTTTAAGTGCTGCTAGTAGCTCATTTACTTTAGTTTGCAGTGTACGCTGGCGTTTTTGCTGCTCAAAGTATTGCGCTTTTTGCTCCGTTAACTGCTTATAAGTTACTTCAAGCTGATCAGGCGTTAAGTCATTAAGCTCTGTGCGTGCGCCTTGCATGGTATTTTTAATGTCGAGCTGTTTGGCTTTTGCTGTTTGTATTATTTGCTCAAGTTGTCCGTGTTCAGCAGTTAATACGGCATGTTGAGTTTGGTGCTTATGCAGCTCGCTTTGTGCATGGTCAAATTGCTTTTTAGCTATATTAAAATCATTTTCAAAATCAGTAATTAAGTTATTTAATTGCTGATTTTGATTTACCGCATACGGGTGCTCAGTTGCACCGCACACTAAACAAGGTTCATTAGGGCGAAGCTCAGTGCGTAAATGCTCTACGTTCTCGCTGGCTCTTAAGCGCGCTTGGTTAAGTGCGTACTCGTTGCCTTTAAGCGCTTGCTCGCTGGTTATTAAATGCTGATTAAGTAAAGCATGGGCTTGCTGGCTTTCATTTAACTGCTGATTAAGCACTTGTTGGCGTTGAGTACTTTGTTTTAGTTCTGCGTTAAATTGCCCGTAGCGCTCTCGCTGCTCTTTTAAGTAATCAATACTTTTTAGCTGCGCGTCGCAGTGCTCTGCATTAAATTCATTAAGCTGAGTATTTAATGCCTGTAAAGTTGATTGCTCACCACTAAGTGCTACCTCGCACTGCTGCACTTTATTATTTTGCGCATTTAAAAGATCGCTCTGACTTGCAAGCTCGCTATTAAGAGTTTGGCTTTGTGCAAGGTTTGCGGTTAATTGCTGCTGTGCATTTAAGTAAGTATTAAAGCTTTGCTGATAGTAGCTCCAGTCTTTTGCTAAAACATGCAGCTGTGCATGCTCATTAAGCCATTGCTGGCTTTTAGCTGAGTCGGTATTAGCAAGTTCAAGCTCGCTATTGCTTTGTTTAAGCTGCTGTGTGAACTCATCAAACTGAGATTGCTCTTTGGTTATTTGCGACTCAGTACCTTTTACAGCTTGAGTTTGCAAGGCAATGTTGCTGTCGAGCTCTCGCGCTTTAGCTATAACGGGCGCTGCATTTTGTTTTTGCTCATTGGCGTTATTAAGCAGCTCGGTATGCTTAGTAAGCGCGGTATTACGCTCGTTAATTACCGCTAAATGATCAACACTTTTAAGCGATGAAACTTGCTGGTTTTGCGCCGTATTTTGATCAGTTAACTGAGTAAAGCGGCTGCGGTTATCTTTTATTTCAAGCGCTTGCTTGGCTTGTTTTGCCTGCTCGCTTTGCTCAACGATACTTTCAAGCGCTGAGCTTGCTTGTTTTTGTGTTTGCTGTGCTTGCAGTAAGTTTTGCTCAAGCACTGTAGCTTGCTGATACCAGTTAAGTGCTTTTTCGGTTTTGGATAGCTCTTTTTTAGTGTGTTCGGTTTGCGCTTTTAAATCGGTTAACTTGGTTTGTTGTAGCTCAAGTTCATCGCTCGTTAACAAAGTATAGCTTTCAAGACCAGCTTTAAGCGCTTCAAGCTTTGCTACTTGCTCTTTATGACGTTCAAAAATACGCACGCCAATACGGCTAAATTTATCGGTACCTGTTAAGCACTCTAAAAGTTGCGCTCGCTCATCGCCAGTGGCTTTTAAAAACGCAGCAAACTCATGTTGCGCTAAAAGTACGGCACGGGAGAACTGCTCAAAGTTAAGCCCTATTTTGCTCTCGACTTCTTTTATTGTGTGGCTTTTGTCAGCTATAAGGGTTTCGTCTGGCAGGGTTACTAAAGTGTGCTCTGCTACTTTAAGTTTGCCTGTTACTTTTTTATGGGTTCGTGCAATTGTATAGCGCGCACGATAAAGCTGTTTATCTTGTCCTAAAAAGTCGACCTCGGCGTAGCCTTCCCATGTACCTCTGCGTAGCAAGTTTCGCGCATCATTAAGCTTAATGCTGTCGCCGTTAAACTCAATTAAGTTACCTTTATCACCGCGCAGCCTCGCTGTTTTTGTATAAAGGGCTAAACAAATGGCATCTAAAAAGGTACTTTTACCAGCGCCAGTATCGCCTGTTATCGCAAACAATCCTGCATCTTTTAATGGGGCTTTAGTAAAATCTATTTCAGCGTCAACTATTGAGGCTAAATTATGAATACGAACTGCGGTTATTTTCATAGTTGTTCTTGCTCCGTAAGCTCGTTTATCACATCACTTAAAAGTGCTTTTAGCTCATCGGGTACGCTTTGCCCTGCCATGTCTTTATCGTTTGCGAACGCTTGTTCTAATAGGTTTAGTGGATTGAGCATTTCAACTTCGCTTAAATCTTCAAATACGGTGTTGTCGTCATTTTGCGCTGATTGCTCACGTACACGTTCAATACCACAAAATTTAATATGCTTACCTTCAAGTGCTTGTTCTATTTGTTCTCTGAAGGTGGTGTCGGTATCGCTTGATTTAAGCTTTACACGTAAATAAGGCGCTATTGTATTTTGTGCAGTGTCGAGCGCTTTAATTTGCTCGCATAGTTCGCTTAATGGTACACACTCCCCTTTTGGTAAAATAATTACATCGGCAGAGCGCGGAATGTAAAGGGGGTTTACAGTTGTACTAATATGTTGTTTTTCATCAATAATAAACTCAACAACATTTACTTGGTGCGTGTAGTTACGTTCTGAAAACGACATAGGGATAGGTGTGCCGCTGTAGCGAATAACATCACTTTTAGCGACTTGTTGCGCTTTGTGTAAGTGCCCAAGGGCAACGTAGTTGGCTTGTTTACCAAATACATTGGCTGAAATAGACTCTTCACCACCTATTACTAAGTTACGCTCAGAATCACTTGAGATGTCCCCGCCCTTTGCGTGTAAATGCCCCATAACTATTAATGATGAGTTTTGCTCGTTTATATTAGTAGCTTGCTCTAGTGCAAGTTCGTAAGCTTTTGAAACGCCTTGAGCATAACTAGGACCGTTTTCGGTTTGGCTAAGTAAACTTACATCACTTGCGCGTAAAAATGGCATAGCGACGATTACAGCGCGTTTACCATTGGTATTTATGGTAATAACAGTTTCATCGGGTGTTGCGACATCAAAGCGCCCTACTACGTGAGTATCAAACTGTGCAAGTAATGGCTGAGCTGCCAAAATACGATTTGCAGAGTCGTGGTTACCCGCAATAATCACTACGTGTAATAGTGGGCATGCTTTTTTGGCGTCTTTAATAAATTGATAAAGCTGATTTTCAGCGCTAGCACTTGGAGTCGCTGTATGATAAATGTCGCCAGCAACTAAAAGTAAGTCTATTTGTTGTTCAACAAGAGTGGCTAATAACCATGTAAAAAAAGCTTGATGTTCAACACGGCGATCGTGTTCGTAAAATTGTTGGCCAAGGTGCCAATCTGAGGTGTGGAGGACTTTCATGTCGCGCTCTTAATAAAACCGTAAGAGCGCCAATATACCCAAGGCTGTTAAAGATGCAAGCCTAAGGCATGCATTACGTTAGGTTAAACTGTACCAAGCTGAAAAAACAACCGGTAATGCTAAAAGTGCCATTAATAATGGAATTTTTAACGTTTTAGTTTGTTTTGCGTGTAGCGCCTTTAGTGCATTAGTTTCGTTGCACGCTGCTACTTTATCGATATAAAAATAACCCGAATCGAGATACTGCTTACAGTTATTCTCACTTGCTGGAATCGCAATTAGTTCTTGTTGTTTTTTTAGGATGTAAAAATCCATAAGCCCACCGCATTTCTTGCTAGTAATCGATATTAATTTGAGGATAAATGTGACGAATTTATTTGCCTCAAATAAAAAGGTTGGCGATTTTAAATATAAACAGCACTAAAGATCAACCTAAAATTACACTATTTGTCATTTATCGTACAAATAGCGAATATTAATGAAGTTCGGCAATATTTGAGCCAATTATTTACTCGTTTCACTGTGTTTTTGTTCAGTAGAAAGGGCTTTTAGGCCATTTTACTTGTTGCGAATTAGCAATACTTATACGTAGGATTAATGGTCTACCTAGTAATGCCAAAGCAATACTTTTTTAGCAATATATATAAAGTGAATGATATTTTTTTAAGTTCTGGGACTTTGTATTTAACTGATCAAAACCATTATTAAAACCCAATTTTGTAAACCCCCTTTACAGTTTTTATCTATTCGTATTTTGTTACAAAATAATTGTATTTTTCAATCTAAAAAACTAAGTGAACATCACCCTAAAAATACGGTACTTGGTCGCTAATTTATTGAAGCTAACTGGTATATTTGTCAAAGTACGCTCACAAAATTATATTAGGACTAACAATGAAAAAAATAGGTCTTACGCTAAGTGCTTTTGTATTGCCGTTCGCAATATCGAGTGCAGCTATGGCGTCTTCGGTTGAGCAAACAAAAGGTTCTTTTGTTGATAAATTTCGTCAATTAGACGAAGCACTTCCTACACCCAATGTATATCGTAGTGCCGCTGGCGAACCAGGTGAAAAATACTGGCAGCAACGTGTAAATTACGATATTGATGTGAAGCTAGATGAAAAAAAGCACCGCATTACCGGTAGCCAAAGCATTGAATATAAAAATAACTCACCACATACGCTTAAATATTTATGGTTACAGTTAGATCAAAATATTTTTAAAAGCGATTCAATTGCCGAAACAACTAAAACGTTTAAAAGCACTTTAGAAAGCCTACCAGCTCAAAAGCCCGCTAAATTAAGTTTAGGTGAATTACGTCGTCAGCAATTTATGAGCGACAACGAACTGGGTTATACAATCAGTGGCGTAAAGGATGACGATGGTAAAGAGCTACGCGTAACTGTAGTTGATACCTTAATGCGCATCGATTTAAACGAGCCATTAAAACCAGGTAAAGAAGTAGAATTTAGCATGAACTTTGCCTTCAACATTGTTGAAGAGGATGCAGTGGGTGCACGTTCTGGTTACGAGCACTTTGAAGAAGACGGCAACGACATATTCTTAATTGCTCAGTGGTTTCCTCGTTTAGCCGCTTATACCGATTACGAAGCATGGACAAACAAGCCATTTTTAGGCTCTGGTGAGTTTACGCTTGAGTTTGGTGATTACGATGTTGAGATTACTGTTCCGGCAGATCACATTGTATCGGCAACAGGTAAACTTGATAACGCGAGCAAAGTACTTACAAGTACTCAGCGTAAACGTTTAAAGCAAGCCGAAACATCTAAGCGTCCTGTGTTTATTGTTAACGCAGAAGAAGCGCTAGAAAACGAAAAAGAAGGCACCGACAAAACTAAAACGTGGCACTTTAAAGCGCAAAACGTACGTGACTTTGCTTGGGCGTCGTCTCGTAAGTTTATGTGGGATGCAAAGGGTTATCAGCAAGGTGGTGACGTTCAGCCTTTAGTTATGGCAATGTCGTTCTTCCCTAAAGAAGGTGGTGACTTATGGGAGAAGTACTCAACTGAAGCGGTAGTACACACAATGGAAGTGTACTCTAAGTATTCTTTTGACTACCCATACCCAACTGCGCAATCGGTAAATGGCCCTGTTGGCGGTATGGAATACCCAATGATTACCTTTAACGGCCCGCGTACTAAGTTACAAGATGATGGTACACGTACTTATTCTCAAGCTGAAAAGCGCTTTTTACTTGGCGTAGTTATTCATGAAGTGGGTCATATTTACTTTCCAATGATTGTTAACTCAGATGAGCGCCAATGGACGTGGATGGATGAAGGCTTAAATAGCTTTTTAGATGGCGTTGCTGGTCGTGAATGGGATCCTACTATTCCTTGGGGTGTTGAGCCTCGCGATATAGTGAGCTACATGAAGTCTGAAAACCAAGTACCTGTTATGACTCAGTCAGACAGTGTATTACGCTTAGGTCCTAATGCTTATACTAAACCTGCAGCAGCCCTTAATATTTTACGTGAAGTAATTTTAGGTCGTGACTTATTCGACTTTGCATTTAAAGAGTATGCTCAACGCTGGAAATACAAGCGCCCTACTCCAGCTGATTTTTTCCGTACAATGGAAGAAGCCTCTGGTGTTGATTTAGATTGGTTTTGGCGTGGCTGGTTTTACACCACAGACCATGTAGATATCTCTTTAGATAAAGTATATCAACTACGTTTAGACACTAAAAACCCTGATATTGATTACAGCCGTTTACGTGATATTGAAGCAGACAAACCTACTTCATTATTTGTTGAGCGTAACCGCGCACAAGGTAAAAAAACATGGGTTGAGAAAAACTCTGATGTTACCGATTTTTATGACGAAAACGACCGTTTTACTGTAACCAATAAAGAACGTAACTCGTACAATAAGTTTTTAAAAGGCTTAGAGCCGTGGGAGCGTAAAACGCTTGAGCGTGCTTTAGAAGAAGATAAAAACTATTACGTTATGGAATTTTCAAACCTTGGTGGTTTGGTAATGCCTATTTTATTAGAGCTAACATATGAAGATGGCACTAAAGAAGAGCGCTATATTCCTGCTGAAATTTGGCGTCGTAATTATAAAAACGTTCAAAAGCTGATTGTTACCGATAAAAACAAACCGCTTGTATCAGTTACTGTTGACCCAGGCTGGGAAACAGCTGACGTAGATGTTGAAAACAATAACTACCCTCGTCGTATTATTCCTTCACGTATTGAAGTGTTTAAAAAGGAAAAGAGTAAAGCTAAAGTTAGTCGCGATATCATGCAAGATATTAAAACTGAGCTTAAAACTGATGAGAAGAAAGACGAAAAGGATGACGGTGAGGAGCAGCAATAATGCGCTTTTTGCTTATTATTGTTTGCCTTTTAGTTGCTGCGCCAAGTATGGCGCATCAACTAAAGTCGTCAGTTACAACCGTGCTTTTTAATAAACGAACGCATAATGTTGAATTAATGCATCGCTTTTATTTACATGATACCGAACACGCCGTAGGAACATTGTTTAAAGGCAAAATTGATATTATTAGTAATAAAGCCGACCAACAACGTTTTGCTAAGTATGTTGAATCGCATGTTGCTCTACAAACGTTAAGTGGCGAACCTTTACCACTTAGCTTTGTAGGGGCACAAGTTGATGGTAAGTTTTTTTGGGTTTACCAAGAAGCACCAATTCCTGAAAACATTGAAGGAATTAAAATGAGTAATGGCGCACTTCGTGATTTATGGCCATCTCAGGTAAATATGGTAAACGTTGAGGGCAAAGGTAAGATTAAAACTTTAAACTTTGCTCAAGATGATACTTGGCTCGAAGCCCACTTTGAGCAAAATTAATATTTAAAACTTCCCCAACCGACGCGCACAGCAGTTGTTTATGTGCGCGTTTTCTTCATACGTTTAAACTGCGTTCATGTTTGATCTGTTATTTGTAAATTTACGTAAAATTTGTGAGTTCAATTTGTATATTTACCTTTTTTTGCGCATGATATATCAAGCACTTAAATTACTTTGTTATCAATAGATTGATAATGTTGCGTATTAATATTTAAATATAGTTAGTTTCATTTATCCCTTTGTATTTACCGGCCTAGGGCATAAGCAGTAGAGAATTTTATGTTTAAATTTCATTTAGTAATAACTAAATTCAGGGAATGATATGACTACTCAGGTTGAGGCTATTTTTGGAGTGATTTTTGATTTAGATGGAACATTGGTTTCATCAGAATTAGATTTTGCATTAATAAAGGCCCAAATAGGTTGCCCTTGCGAGCAAGACTTACTTGATTACATTGCTCAGTTGCCCTCACCGTATATGCGTGAAGAGGCAATGAATATAGTTCACCAACACGAATTAATAGATGCACAACATGCCAGTATATTACCTGGTGTGAGTGAAGCTATTCATGCTTTAAAGTCTAAAAATATTCCGATGGCGATTGTTACTCGCAATTTTGATAAAGCAGCGGCAATTAAATTACAAAATAATCCACTCCCTATCAGCACAGTTTTAACGCGAAGCGATGCCCCAGCAAAGCCAGATCCCAGCGCTTTAAATGCCATTGCTACACTTTGGAACATTAACGCCAGAAATTTACTTTATGTAGGCGATTACCTTTACGACATTCAAGCTGCGCACAATGCAAATATGCGCGCGTGTTTATACGCTCCAGAGTCAACGCCTGCTTATGCCGATCAGGCAGATTACGTTTTACATGACTTTGTTGAATTAGTGACATTAGTTGAGAGTTATTCTGAAAAAATAGAGTTATGTTAAATAGCGTGCTATTTCATTTATTCTGAAATGAGTATGTAGTTATAAAAGTTTTTATTAATCAAGTTTGCCCATTGCGGAGCTAGCCCAATACGTTTTGAATTGGTAAAATACCGCAAAACGTAACGTATTCATTAGGGGCACAAAATGGGCAGAGCATTTGTAGTTCGTCAAAGTTCTATGATCAAAACAGCCAATGCAAAAACAAAAGTAAACTCAAAGTATGGTAAAGAGATTTACGTTGCAGCAAAAAGTGGCGATCCCGATCCCGAAGTAAATCAAACACTACGCCGTCTAATCGAAAAAGCTAAAAAAGACCAAGTACCCGCACACGTTATCGATAAAGCAATTGAAAAAGCAGCCGGTGGCGCAGGGGAAGATTACTCTGTTGCCCGTTACGAAGGCTATGGCCCAGGTAATTGCATGGTTATTGTTGACTGTTTAACTGACAATCCGAACCGTACAATTAAAGATGTACGTTTGCCATTTACTAAAACAGACTCAAAAATTGGTACTCCGGGCTGTGTAGCACATATGTTTGATCATTATGCGGTACTTGGCTTTGCAGGCGATGACGACGAAATAGTATTAGAAGCATTAATGATGGCTGATGTTGATGTTAGCGATGTTGAAGCCGAGGACGGTAAAATATCGGTATTTGCACCACCAACAGAATACTTTAAAGCTAAAACAGCCCTTGAAAACGCATTTGAAGGCATTAACTTTGAAGTAGACGAAATTACGTTTATTCCTCAAGTTAATATTGAAATTGAAGACGAAGAAGTTATTGCTAACTTTGATAAGTTTATAAATATGCTTGAAGATTGTGACGATGTACAAAATATTTATCACAATGCCATTGTAAAAAATTAGATTTAATTAGCTAAAGCTTTAAAAAGCGTGTTTTGTGTATGCAAAACACGCTTTTTTACGTTTGAATAAATGTTAGATATTCATGTGTATTATCTATATACCTTTAAAATGCCTTAAAAGTGATGTTATTCTAATTTTAGGCGATAAAAAACCAGCTTAAAAGCTGGTTTAGCACTTAATCTGAACTTTGCTTAAGCGGTTAAAGCGTATTCGTTTTTTGTGCTTTATATTTTATACGGTAGCTATGTAGCAGTGGTTCAGTGTAACCACTAGGTTGTGTTACACCCTCCAAAACCAGTGCAAGTGCAGCTTGAAACGCAATGCTGTTATTAAGGGTTTCTTCGTTTATTGCCATGGGTGTATACGCAGTGTCATGCTCGTTTTGACCATCAACTACTTTGGCCATTTTAGCCATTGTTGATTTTATTTGCGCCTGTGAACACACGCCATTTAGCAACCAATTAGCTATATGTTGGCTTGAAATACGCAGTGTTGCTCTGTCTTCCATTAGCCCGATATGGTTAATGTCGGGTACTTTTGAGCAGCCAACGCCTTGATCAATCCAACGTACAACGTAACCTAAAATACCTTGTGCGTTGTTTTCAAGCTCACTTTGAATATCTTCTTTTGAAAGCGTTTTAGGGTCTGTCATTAGCGGCGGTGTAAGCAGGTCATTAAGGCTCGCAATAGTACGTTTAGCTATACTTTGCTGCTCAGTAAATACGTTTATATCGTGATAATGCATTGCATGCAGAGTAGCGGCTGTAGGGGAGGGCACCCATGCTGTATTAGCGCCTGATTTAGGGTGAGCTTGTTTTTGCTCCATCATTAATGCCATTTTATCTGGCATTGGCCACATGCCTTTACCTATTTGTGCTTTATGACTTAAGCCACAAGCAAGGCCAATATCGACGTTGCGATCCTCATAAGCTTGTATCCATGGTTGCTGCTTAATCTGTGCTTTTGGAAGTACAACACCCGCTTGCATAGAGGTATGAATTTCATCGCCTGTTCTGTCTAAAAATCCAGTATTTATAAATACAACACGCTCTTTAGCTGCATAAATACAGGCTTTTAGGTTTACAGAAGTACGGCGTTCTTCATCCATAATACCCATTTTAAGCGTGTTTTTAGGTAAGCTTAGCGCTTCCTCTACTAAGCTAAATAAAGTGTTAGTAAACGCTACCTCTTCAGGGCCATGCATTTTTGGTTTTACTATATTAATACTTTGCGCGCTGGTATTTTTAATACCTGTTTTTTTATTTAGGTCGTGCAGGGCAGCGGTGGCAGTAAACATCGCATCCATAATGCCTTCAAATACCGGTTGATTGTACACATCGGTAATCGCAGGATTCGTCATTAAATGGCCAACGTTTCTAACAAACATCATGCTACGGCCTTTTAAAGTAACGGTGCCGCCATCGAGTGCGGTGTATGTTTTATCACTTTGCAGAGTGCGCTCTACAGTTTTATCGCCTTTTTTAAACGATTCAACTAGGTTACCTTGCATCAAACCAAGCCAATTTTTATAAACTTGTACTTTATCTTCTGCATCTACCGCAGCTACAGAATCTTCACAATCCATAATGGTGGTAAGCGCGGCCTCTAACACTACATCTTTTAAGCCTGCTTTATCTGCTTGGCCAATAATGTGGTGGTGATCGATATGTAGCTCTATGTGTAAATCATTGTTTTTTAATAACACTACGGTTGGGTTTTGTGCTTCACCTTGATAGCCAATAAGCTGAGATGGGTCAGCTAATGTGGTTTGAGAGCTATCACGTAACGTAATTAAAAGTGCGCCATCTACTACTGAATAATTAGTGCTTTCTATATGCGAGCCATTAGTGAGCGGCAATGCTTTATCTAAAAACTGACGAGCGTAGGCCATTACCTTAAAACCACGAACAGGATTGTAGGTATTGCCTTTTTCGGCTCCATCGTCTTCGCTTAACACATCTGTACCGTATAAAGCGTCGTATAACGAACCCCAACGTGCGTTAGCGGCATTAAGTGCAAAGCGTGCGTTACTGACAGGCACAACCAACTGAGGACCTGCTGTAAGGGCTACTTCGGGTTCTACATTTTGGGTTTCAATTTCAAAGTTGGTAGGCTCTTTAACTAAATAGCCAATATCTTGCAAAAAGGCATGGTACTTAACGCTATCCCACGTTTTATTAGCAAGATGGTAGTCATCTATTTGCTGTTGAAGCAATTCTCGCTTTTCAAGCAGTGCCTTATTTGTAGGGGTAAGTGTTTGAACTATATGTGCAAAGCTTTGCCAAAATTGATGCTCACTTAAGTGAGTGCCTGGTAGTAATTGATTTTTAACAAAATCAGCGAGTTCTGTGTCTACGCTGAGTCCTGAATGTGTGAGAGTGTGGGACATAATTGCCTTCCTTAAACGGTCGCGATGTTGTTGTGTGCTTGTGCGTTAAGGCAACAATAACTCAAAAAGGCAATGTTGAGTGCTTTTTAGCCATTCACAAAATGTATAGCCAAAATAACAACTATAAATTTACTAAATCTAGAAAAGGAGCCTAATGTTGAATCAAGCGAAACGGAGCACACACTCCTAGCCACTCTCACAACATTAAAATAATTTATACCAATCTGCTTATGTATGGGGTCTATTTAACGTTAAGAAAATTACGCTAGAGCTAGGCAAAAATTTTTGTATCTAGTTATTCTAAATAAAAAATTTTTAACGACGTTATAGTGCAATTTAATTCGTTAAATTGATCAAAGATTTATGCGGTTGGTATTACACACTCGTTCGAAGGATTTTATTATGACAACATATCAACGCGAAACAGACACACTCTCTACTCTTTGCCAATCACAAGGCAGCGCATGGAAAGCTATTAACCCTGAATACGCAAGCCGTATGCGTTTACAAAACCGTTTTCGTACAGGGATTGAAATTGCGCAATACACAGCAGACGTTATGCGTGAAGATATGGCTGCATATGACGCCGACACAAGCCTGTACACCCAATCTTTAGGGTGTTGGCATGGCTTTACTGCCCAACAAATGATGAT
Source organism: Pseudoalteromonas sp. GutCa3 (assembly GCF_002836155.1). NCBI lineage: Bacteria > Pseudomonadati > Pseudomonadota > Gammaproteobacteria > Alteromonadales > Pseudoalteromonadaceae > Pseudoalteromonas > Pseudoalteromonas sp. GutCa3. The sequence continues at coordinate 60,153 of NZ_PJBK01000012.1, forward strand.
GGCTATTAAGCGCCATCAAAAAACAACTAAACGCAGCTATGTATACTTAAGTGGCTGGATGGTTGCAGCACTTCGCTCTGCATTTGGTCCGCTGCCAGATCAAAGCATGCACGAAAAAACATCAGTACCTGCATTAATTGAAGAAATTTACACATTTTTAAAGCAAGCTGATGCACGTGAACTAGACCACTTGTTTAACGACCTAGATGCAGCAAAAGCGAATGGCGGCGATGTTCAAGCTGTTATTGATAAAATAGACAACTTTGAAACTCATGTTGTGCCAATTATTGCTGATATTGACGCAGGTTTTGGTAACGAAGAAGCAACTTACTTACTGGCTAAAAAAATGATTGAAGCCGGTGCGTGTGCCATTCAAATAGAAAACCAAGTATCTGACGCCAAACAATGTGGTCACCAAGCGGGTAAAGTTACCGTTCCACACGAAGACTTTTTAGCAAAGATTAACGCAGTACGTTACGCCTTTTTAGAACTTGGTATTGATAACGGTATTATTGTGGCACGTACAGACTCATTAGGTGCAAGCCTTACTCAAAAAGTACCTGTGTCGCAAACACCAGGTGACTTAGCAAGCCAATACAATGCATTTTTAGAAACGACGCCAATTAACGGTGTTGATGACTTAAATGAAGGCGACACAGCAATGAAAATTAATGGCCAGTTATGTAAACCAACTCGCCTAGATAACGGTTTATTTCAATTCCGCGAAGGCACTGAAAAAGACCGCGTAGTACTAGATTGTATTACGAGCTTGCAGTCGGGCGCTGATTTACTGTGGATTGAAACAGAAAAACCTCATGTTAAGCAAATTGCAGAACTGGTAAATCGTGTTAAAGAACACGTGCCAAATGCAAAACTGGTATACAACAACTCGCCTTCGTTTAACTGGACGCTTAAGTTTCGTGAGCAAGTATATCAAGAGTGGGAAGAAGCAGGCCGTGACCTTAGTGCTTACCCAAGCTTTGGCGACAATAAAGGCCTTATGGCACCAGAAATGGATGCAACAGAACTTGCGCAAGCAGCCGATTTACTAGTGCAAAACTTCCAGCGCGATGGCGCACGTGAAGCAGGTATTTTCCATCACTTAATTACTCTGCCTACGTACCATACAGCTGCGCTAAGCACTGATATTTTATCAGAAGGTTACTTTGGCGATATGGGTATGCTGGCTTATGTACGTGATGTACAACGCCAAGAAATTCGTCGTGAGCAAGCTTCTGTTAAGCACCAAGACCTAGCAGGGTCTAACATGGGCGATACACACAAAGAATACTTCTCTGGTGATAACGCGCTAAAAGCCGGTGGTGAAGATAACACCATGAACCAGTTTTAATTCCTAACTAGATAGTGTTACTCAAGGGCCAATAGGCCCTTTTTATTGCTTTAAGTAAAATTAGAACATTGAAGCATAATTACAGATCAGACTTTAACTAGGGCGTGTTGATCTTTGTGGATTGAAATTTGTTCAATCTAGGGGCGATTAAATCGCGGCGCGAGGTTTGTAACCTAGTGGGCTAAGTAAAAACCGAGCAACAAAGAGTTTATCGCCCCTAGAAAGAACCCAAAGGGCAGCGCATGTTTGGTATTTATGCTACGTTATCGCCTATTCATGGGGAATAACCACACTACATAAGCTCCGCCTTGCCTAAAAACCAAACATACTGCTGCAAATTAACCCACCAAAGTTCAACACGCCCTTGCCAAATAATTTTGGATCACTATTTAACTACCTGAGTGAATTTACAGATCAGAGTTTAACTAACCTTTCATAAAACGGCATATTTGGGGTGATTTTGCTGTAAAAAGCGTTTACAACAACTTTAAAAGGCAGGTAAGTGACTGATTTTTGCTTTAATAGGCAAACTTAGCGAATTTATAAACCGATTTTTTACTAACTTCTCTGTGCTATAAAACAAAATTTTACTAACTGATAGGCTATAAACAGTGACTCAAACCGATTTTTTACCAACTCAAGTTACAAAAAATCCTATAAACCGAAATTTTACTAACTGAAGTTTTAGCTAAGTCCGATATTTAACTGTCACAGAAGTGTAAAGGGGGTTTACAGTTTGAATACTAAGGCGGTAAATACAAAAGCCACTTATTTGAAGTGGCTTTTATTTGAGCTATAAATTTATTACCCAGAGTTTATTTAGTGTGTTTATCAAACCACCATTGAATATAAGCTACTTTAGTCATTAAGTTTGATGGGCGAGCTGTAATACCATGCGATGCATTAGGAATGCGCACCATTGCAGTATCAACGCCTTGTAGTTTTAATGCCTGATAAAACTGCTCAGTTTCTGATATTGGTGTACGGTAGTCAGATTCGCCAGTGAGCAACATAGTAGGAGTTTTAACGTTTCCAACATAACTAATAGGCGAGCGCTTCATGTAATGCTCGATGTGATCCCACGGTTTACCCGGAAACCAGTAATCAGCAAAAAACGGGTAAAAATCGGCAGTTAGTACAAAGCTGATCCAATTAATAACAGGCTTAGCAACTACAGCCGCAGCAAAGCGATCGGTATGACCTACAATCCAAGCTGTTAATACACCACCGCCAGAGCCACCAGTTACAAACAATTTAGACTCGTCAATAAAGCCTTTCGCTATTAGCGCATCAACGCCAGTCATTAAATCATCAAAATCGTTACTTGGATAATTATGATGAATAGTGTGTGCAAACTCTTTACCGTATGAATCACTACCACGTGGGTTCATGTATAAAACGACATTTCCTTTGGCTGCAAACAGCTGAATTTCAGCGCTAAAGTGTGGACCGTAATTAGCTACTGGACCGCCATGTATTTCTAGTATTAGCGGATATTTTTTGCTGCTGTCAAATTCTGGTGGGTAAGCAATCCATCCTTGAATAGGTAACTCATCGTGACTTGATTTAATCCAAATTTCTTCCACTTTAGCCAAAGCTTTGTCGCCCAATGCATCTGCATTAAGGGTAGTTAAACGCTGCGCTTTACCGCGTTTAATTGTTGCTATATCAGCAGGGCGCTGAGTATCGGCAAGGGTAAAGGCTACTTCGCCATCTTCGCTTACATCAAAGTCACCACCAGAATAAGGGCGACCAAAGGCAACACTGCCAATTTGAGTTGTTATTATTTTACGCTTGCCGCTGCGTGGTTGATAGGCGAGGGCAGTTTGACCTTTATCTGCATAGCTAAAGTATGTGCCTTTGGAGTTTGCACTCCATTTTATTTGACCTACGCTACGGTCAAAATTTGGCGTTAAGCTTGTTGTGTTACCTGTTTTTAAATCACGAATATAAAGCTGAGCGTTTTCGTAGTTAGTGCGTTTATCATCGTAACCTGTGTACGCTAAGTAACGACCATCGGGCGATACTTTAGGCTGCTCGTCAGGTCCGTTTCGGTCAGTAATTTTAGTTATATTTTGTGTGGCTAACTCGAGTTGATAGATTTCACTGTTTGTGGGTTTTAGCTGGTTGTTTGTGTGCCTATTTGCAGAAAAATAAAGCGACTTACCATCGTTACTAAAGCTTACATAGCCCGCGTTATCAAACTCATCATGAGTGAGTTGTTTGGCATTACCACCGTTAGCGTCTATGGAAAATAATTGGCTAAAACCTTTTTGCGTATAACCGCCACCATCTGAACGATAATAAACATCATCGATGAATTTAGCGGGCTCTGCCCACGTTGCATCTTTTGGTTTGCCTGGTAAGCTCACTGGCGCTGAATTAGCGCTTGGAACAAACATACTAAATATTAATTGACTAGAATCAGGGCTCCATGTAACCGCACGTGGGCTATTAGTCAGATTACTAATTTTTGCCATAGCACCTGTTTTAAGCCATTTAATATATATTTGGCTGCTACCATCGCGAGTTGATATAAACGCAAGGCGCTGACCATCAGGAGAGAGTACTGGCGAATAGTCCATATGCACGCCAGAGGTTAATGGCTGCATTTGTTTAGTTTTGTAATCAACAGACCAAATATTACCAACTTTGCGGTCGGTTTTTATATCCATGCGGTTACGCACAAAATAAACAGTTTTACCGTCTTCGGTTATATCTATTTGATTGGCATATTCTAAATTAAACACATCTTGCAGTTGTAGTGTATTTGTTTCAGCGTAGGCTAAATTGCTACAACCTAAAACGAGGCTAAGTGTTAAAAGCTTTTTCATTTTTATCCCTGTTGTTACTTTTTTTAATTTTCTAAGTAGTTATATGTTAGGGATTATTAAATTAACAGTAGGATGCGATGAAGCTCTTATTTAACTCTATGAGTTAAAGCTGTAAAGGGGGTTTACAGCTTCTATTTGAGGTTGTGTAAAAGTTTAGTTAGCTGAGTTACAAAGGGCTTTTATATCTTTTATAAGCGCTATGCCATCAGCGTTGTCGCCATGTACGCATAAGCTATGGGCGTTGAGCGTTAGTTTTTTTCCAGTTCGTGTTGTCACGCTGCCATCGGATAAAAGCTGAGTTACTTGTTTTAGTAATGCAGCTTTGTTGTGAACGCTACCCTCAAGTGTTCGTGACACTAAATGCCCGTCGTCGGTGTACTGTCTGTCGGCAAATGCCTCGAGTACTAAATCAACTCCTGAGCTTTTAGCTATTTGAATGTGCTTATTGGCATTTTTAGTCGCTAAAACCATTAGTTTCAAATCTATTGGGTACCTGGCAATTGCATTTATAACGGTTTGTAATATTTTATCATCAGCCATCATGTCGTTATAAAGTGCGCCATGCGGTTTAACATAGCTAAGTGTTAAACCTTGTACTTTTGCCATGCCCTCAATAGCGGCTATTTGATAATGCAGGCAATTTGTAAGCTCTTTTTCGCTAAGTACCATTGAGCGCCGACCAAAGCCTTGCTTATCTGGGTAGCTTGGGTGAGCACCAATTTGTACGTTATGTTGCTTGGCAAGTACAAGAGTGTTTGTCATTACGTCGGCATCACCTGCATGGAACCCACACGCAATATTAGCCATATCAATATGTGGCATAACGTCATCGTCTAGCCCCATATTCCACGCGCCAAAGCTTTCGCCTAAATCACAATTGAGTTTCATATTAGTGCGCCTTTTGCGGTTTTATTGTGACAGGTAATACGCCGTTAGCCGGTGCTTCTCCTAGTAACACTTTTGCAAGTGCGGTAAAAGCAGGACCAGACACAATATCGTTTTTATCTACATCAATATTATATGCGTAAGATGCAAGTACAGCATTTGCATAATTGCCAAGTTTAGCAATGTCGTAAGGGGCACTTAGGCTTATAAAAACAGTGCTTTTATTTTCCTCTTTTGCCATATTTAATAATGACTCAAGTGCTTTTGGTTGCTCTGCATTATTAAGTGCAAAATTAGGATCGTCTTTTAAATCATCCATACCGCCAATTTCGACCGCACTTTGATTAGGCGTTGCATTGCCGGCTATAACTACATCAGCAGCGTGTATTTGTGTTTTAGCTTGTGCAGGATTAAACCCTTGTAGGCTGCTACAGCTATAATTAAGTTTTTGCTGGCTGATAGCTTCAATCGCTTGCTGCATTGCCATACATTTACGCGTGTCTGGCATAATAATATGAACATTACTTCCTGCTTTTAAATTAAGTGGCAAAATACTGTTATTATTTTTAACCTGCGTTATTGCCTCTACAGCAAGCTGCGCTTCTATTTCGCGATGTGCTGCACTGCCGATTGTTTGCTTTGCATTTATGAGCACGGTAATAGGGTCAAAATTAGTGCTTAACCTAAATTTATTTTTAAGCGTAATTATACGCATCGCTGATTGTGCTATTTCTTGCTCATCAAGTTGGTTTGATTTAACCGCTGCAACAAGCTCTTTAATAAGGTCATCGAGCTTGTCTAAATCATCCGGTGTTCTAATTTCAACGGGCATTAGGGCAATGTCAGCCCCAGCCGCAAACGTATTTATTACCGCTTGAGTTGGTGTAAAAAAGTTACTAATACCAGCCATATCAAGCGCATCTGTTACTACAACACCTTGGTAATTAAGCTCACCACGTAAAATATCAGTAATGATTGCGCGCGACATTGTTGCCGGTTTTATCATCGTTTTGCCATTAACACTTATAAACGTTGTGCTATCGAGCGCTGGGTATTGAATATGCGCCGTCATTATCATGCCTGGGTTTTGCTTGGCGATAATGTGTTTAAAGGGTGCTAGGTCTTGCTCGTAAATAACTTCTTTTGCATGGTTTACTTTAGGCAAACCTGTATGGCTATCTACGTTTGTATCGCCGTGGCCCGGGAAGTGCTTTAACGAGGTAATAACGCCGTTATTCTCAAATCCTGCAACCTGTGCGGCGCCTAATTTACTCACTAATGCAGGGTTTTCACCAAACGAGCGTACGTTAATAACAGGGTTATCGGGGTTCATGTTTACATCAACCGTAGGCGCGTAGTTTACATTGATACCCAGCGAGCTTAGTTCTTTAGCTATAACAGTTGCTGTTTTTGTCGCAAAGCTTATACCGTGTTTTTTGTAGGTTGCGCCAATCGACATATTACCGGTAAATGAGGTGGCAACATCGCGTGGTAAACGCGCTACACGTCCGCCTTCTTGATCTATAGATATAAATAGAGGCAGCTTACTACTGGATTTACTTGCAGCTGTTTGCAATTGGCTATTAAGCGTAATGGTTTGTTCTATTGATTGAGTATTTTCAGAAAATAAAATAACTCCACCAATATCGTATTTAGCAATAGCGGTAGCAAGCTCATTAGGTAACTCGGTCATTGGAGTTCGGCATTTATTACTTGCTCCTTGCTGGCAAAAGTAGCGAAAGTCGAGTATTAACTTTTGCCCAAGTTGTTGTTCAAGAGAAAGCACGGGTTTAGCAAACGAGGATTGTAATGGCATTAAACACCCAGATAAAAAAACGATAGACGGTACAATACACTTATTTAGCAAAACACACTCCAAGGCTAAAAAGTAGATAAATGTATGCAGCTTAACTACTTTTTAAAGTAACTGCAAAAGAAGGTTTTCTTTACAAAAACCATTAACGTATTGTAAAAATTAAAGAAAAATTATAGTTTTGAACTTAGTGAAAAGTTATATTTTTTCTGCCTTTATTGATATTAGGTAATAAATATTTAATAGGGTGTAATTGCAGGCTTTATGCTCAATTATAGGTGCAAGTATTGAATGCCTGATACTTAGGATGGCATTCATTTTCGAAAGAATTATTAATAGCCTTAATCTTCGATTTCTTATTTTTCATTTAACGATTACAGCCTTTATTAGTACTTTAGTAAGTAGCTTTTATTCTACCTACCAAGCACAAAAGGAGCAGTTAAAAACGTACACTAAAAAGTAACTATGCCTACGCTAATAAATTAGCATCAACAACTGATACTCTTTAGAATCAGCAATGCAACAACCTGCCTATTCAACTAAAAATCATCTTGAAAAGACAATACTGTGGCGCGTTTAGGTAGAGAAGAATTTGTATTTTTTTACCTAATAAGAACAGCAAAGTGCGCGCAAAATAGCAGAGTGATTACGTCAAACCGTTGAGTCTATAAATACGTAAACTATTGGATTTATAATAATTCCTATTGGCATTGCAACTTGGTCTGAGCATAGTAACGAAATAGACCAAGTTTAAAAATGTGCTGACAAAGTACTTTACCATGTTAATAAGTATGGTAGTGATAAGTGCATTGTTGCTGATTAAAAGTGTGTTTCGATAGGTGAGTAATCAATTGCAACTTCTACATTGCTCACTGAGCTATAATTGTTTAGATCTTTAGATAATCCTGCAATATCAACATCCTTTTCAACAAGTAATGTGTAATTGTGAGCTGTCGACTTAACTAACTCATAATTATTTTTTAACTCATCAGGCAAAGAATCGGTATTTAATGTAATGGTAAGAGTACCTGTTACTACACCTTTTTGCTTTAAGTTCTGATTATAAATAACGTCGCCTTTAAATAACTGCTCAGAGTTAAAAATAAGCTTATCACCAGATGAATTTATGCTTTTAGATGCTTTTTTCATAATACCTTGACTGCTTTCTTTTTTAGGGAAAATAGTGTCAGTTTTCTGGTTCTTAGATGGTTCTTTTATAATGATTTCTGCTGTTTTAGGTAGCGCCTGAGAGTTGTTAACCTCTGTTTTTTCACTGTTATTACATGCAGATAGTAATAAAGCTGCAATTATTGGCACTGAACTTGTAAAAATTATTTTTTGCATTCGTTTACCTTTGTTTACTTTTCTCTAAATTTAAAGCTATTCAGCTTCATTCAAGTATGTATATTAACAACTTAACTATGCGTTTACATAAAATAATCAATTAAAAAACATTAAGTGTTTTAATATAATAAATACAAACAGGTGGATACATGTCTCAATTTAAATTAACAACTATTGCCATAGTTGTAGCATCAACATTAGCAGCAGGTGAGCTAACGGCCGCTGAACAAACTCGATTTTATGATGTAAGTGCTACAAATGCAGTTACTCAGGGCACTTCTTTAGCTGCTGTTCAGCAGAGAACCTTAGCCGAACGCGCCACTGTATCGGGTCAAAAATCTATTTACGATGCACAAATGGGTAAAGCAACATTTTTATGGCAAGCAATAGGTCAGCGTAAGCCTGACATGGCTTTAATCGCAGCTGATAACCGTAATCAATATGCTGCTGACTTTTATATTGAAACTTTAACAGGTATTAGTAATCGAAAAGCAACAGCATCTTCTGCTGTTATGGTTGATTTATCAGAGCAAAAACGTGGTTCTATTAGTGCTAAATATAAACAACAAGTAAACGGTGTAGAAGTTTTTAACCGCGAATACAACTTGTTAATGGATAAAGAGTACAACCTAGTAGCAAGCTCGGGTTATTTTGCTGATACGTCGTCATCTAAAAATAAACTTGCTGCATTAACGGGTTTTGTAAGCTCTGAGCAAAGTATAAAAAAAGCATTTAGTGAATTAGCAAATATTGATGTCTCACTTCGTAAAATTGGTAATGAAGGTGGATATGCAAAATATGAGGCTAAATCATTAGATGACTCTAAGATTGTTTTAGGTACACCACGTGCAAAAGAAGTGTTTTTTGAAGTTGCAGGCGAGCTTAAATCTGCTTACTACATTGAAGTAGAAGTAGCAGAAGTTGGCTCTTTAGAAAGTGACTACTTTAGTTATGTAGTAGATTCGAATAACAGCAAAGTATATTTTGCGAAAGATTTGAAATCTCATGCAGCTGACTTTAATTACCGTGTTTACGCTAACCAAGATGGCTACCCAATGGAAAGCCCGCACGGTGACGTAATTCCTGCAGATGGCCCAGGGCAAGTAGACGAGACTGAGATTTTAGACGCGCCAATGGTATCTCTATCTTACTACAGTAAACTAAGCACAATGGACCCATGGTTAGCTGATGATGCAACGACAACATCAGGTAATAACGTATTTGCTTACGCAGATGTGGTTGCACCTCAAGACTTTAGTGAAGGTGACTTTACTGCTGAAACAACAGCAGACTTCACATTTGACTACCCTTATAAAGTAGATGAAGTTGCAAATAGCTACGCAAACCGTAAAGCGGCTATTGTTAACTTGTTTTATATGAATAACTTTTTACATGATTTTTTCTATGATCATGGTTTTGATGAAACGTCAAATGTAGCTCAAGTATCTAACTTTGGTCGTGGCGGCGTAGAAGGTGACCCGATTGAAGCACAGGCTCAAGATAACTCAGGTCGTAATAACGCAAATATGTCTACGCCAGCTGATGGTGCTAGCCCACGTATGCAAATGTACTTGTACAACAGTAAAGATGCCGTTGTTGGTGTAGATTTTGGTATTACTGTAACTTCACATGACTCTTTAGGCCTTTTAGCTTCAACAAAAGAATCTGGCTTTGGTAAATACCAATTCAGTGATGTGGCTGCAGAAGTTGTTCGTTTAGATGATGGAAATACAGTAGATTCAACAAGCGTGAATGATGGTTGTGAGCCTGCTATAAATGCAGCTGAACTAGCGGGTAAAATTGCAATTGTAGACCGTGGCTCATGCTCATTTACAATTAAAGTAAAAAATGCACAAGATGCAGGTGCGATAGCAACTATCGTTGTTAATAATGACCCAGATACGGCAGAACCGGCACCAATGGGCGGTGAAGACGATACTGTAACTATTCCAAATATGGGTTTAAATTACGCTGATGGTCATGCAATGTATGACCTAATTGATGCTCGTGAAGTTGTTACTGTAAACATGTTTACCAAAGCAACATTAAAAGATGGTACGTTTGATAATGGTATTATTGCTCATGAATGGGGTCACTACATTAGTAACCGCTTAGTCGGTAATTCATCAGGCCTTATTAACTTCCAAGGCCGCGCAATGGGCGAAGGCTGGGGCGATTTCCACTCATTAATGTTTATCGCTAAAGAAAGCGATATAAATATCACAGGTAACGATAAGTTCCAAAAAGCATATGGTAGCGGCACATTTGTAGAAGACTTCTACTTCGGTATTCGTCGTCTTCCTTATTCAACTGATACAGATGTAAATGCATTATCGTTCCGACATATTACTGAAAATGCTGGTGCTGATATTGGTATTTCACCAACAAGCGTGGCTTCTCCTCATGCTGCCGGCGAAATTTGGGCAACTGTATTATGGGAAAACTACGTAACGCTTATTAACGAGCATGGCTTTAATGAAGCACAAACTCGAATGGCAGATTACTTAGTTGCAGGTTACAAATTAACACCTATAGCACCAACCTACACTGAAGCACGTGATGCTATTTTAGCTGCTGCCTATGCAGTAGACCCTGCTGATTACAAGTTAATGGTAGGCGCATTTGCTAAACGTGGTATGGGTCTTGGCGCAGTATCGCCAGATCGTTTCAGTGAAGACCTTACTGGTGTAGTTGAATCAGATAAAACACAGCTTTCTAGCTATGCTTTTGCAAGTGCTGACTTAAACAACATGTACAATGGTACAGAGCTTGGTTTTTGTACTAACGACAATATTTTAGATAAAGGCGAAACGAGTACGGTTAGCGTAACAATTACTAACCGTGGTAGTGAAGTACTTAGTGGTACAACAGCACAACTGACAGTTATAAGCGATCATGATGTAACATTTGAAAATGATGGCCTACTTACTTTTGGTGAAGTTCAACCGTACGAAGCAATAACAAGTAACGATATTAAAGTTACTTTGAACGAAGCGGGTACAGCTGAAACACTAGAAATTGAAGTCACATTCCCTGAAATTGAAACGGATGATGATATCGTTGAAGCGCTTGATCAAACACTTACGTTTGAAGTAAATATGGGCTTTAAATCAGAAACGCCTGTTGGAGCTGTAGTTTCAGATGATATGGAAGTAGCAAGTTCATCACTATTAGATTTAAAAGAAAACGTAATGTTTGGTGGTGATTTAGCTGCTGGCACTCAAGTAATGGATAATAGTAGTAATATTGCATTCTTTGAACAAGGTGGCTTTGGGCTAGGCACACAAGCAATGCGCCTTGTAAATAATGGCTTCCAATCGGATGTAGCAGTAGAGAGCAAGTCATTCGAAGTCGGTTACTCTGGCGACTTTGAAATTTCATTCTGGCATTTCTATAGTATCGAGGAAAACTGGGATGGTGGTGTTGTAGAAGTTAGTGTTAATGGTGGTGACTGGGTTGATGCTACTGAAATTGGCGGCACATTTGATGTTGGCTATGACGCTGTTCTAATCGAAAACGATTCTCAAGAGCTTCAAGAACGTGAAACATACACAGGTAATAACGTACAAGATAGTGGCGCGTATGGTAATTATGAAACTATCAACTTTGGTGATGCTCTAAACGGCAACTTAGTAAAGGTACGCTTTAGAATTTCATCAGATGGCGCAGTAAGTGATTTAGGTTGGTGGATTGATAACCTAACTATGTCTAACGTTTTATCTCCTGTATTTTCAGAACTTGTAGCGGGTGATTCACTAGCATGTGATAACGCAGCTCCACTTGTTTTAGTCGAAAGTGCATCAGCGGAAATTACTGAATCTGCTACAGGAACAATTACAGCAACAGCGTCAGATCGCAATGGTCAAACACTAACCTATGCTTGGACTCAGGTTAGCGGTAGTGATGCTACGCTCACTGGTACTGATACAGCAACTTTGAGCTTCACACCTGCAGCTATTACTGCAGATGAAGAGCTTGTTTTTGAAGTTGCCGTAAGTGATGGTGTAACAACTGTGACTCAACAAAGTACTGTAATGGTAAAAAATGAAGCGGTAGCAACAGTGCCTGTAACAGAAGCAAAATCTAGCGGTGGTGGTAGTTTTGGCTTTATAGCTTTATTACTTACTCCATTAGTATGGTTTAATAGACGTCGTAAAAACGTTAGTAAATAAGTTTAAATAACATCCCGTCGTCTCTAAACACATGACGGCTTTAATGAAAGGCCAGTAGCTTTTGCTTCTGGCCTTTTTTATATACTTAGTGTGATGTTTTTAGTCCTGACCTCATATTAACTTTTTGATGGCCATACACTTTGACTTATCTATTAGTTATATTGCCTTTTTATACGACATCAACAACTTATATCTTAAAGCTTAATAAACAACCTCGGTGCGTTCACTTAGTTGGCTAGAGTTTTACTGATTAAAGGATAAAAATGGCAATGCTGGAATATATTATTTATCACGCCATACCCTAACGCATAGTCGCTAAATTGAACAAACCAACTTAATTAAAAACACTTAAACGGGTATAATACCTAACTTCGTATAATACGCGCTGAATTTGAGTGCTTTGGAATGCAGCTTTGCTATATAAATTACTACCCGCTTTAAATTTAAGATTTCTTATATTGCTACTCGCATTCTCTGCAGCACTGAGCACATTGGTAGGGAGTTTTTATTCTACCTATCAGGTTCAAAAAGAGCAGTTAACATCATATACGCTAAAAAGTAATTTAGCCTATGCACAAAAATTAGCCTCCGCAACTGATAACTTTTTAAAGTCTGCGCTTCAGCAGCTTGAATACTCAGCTAAAATTATTGAGCAATCACCAAGTAACTCCAAATTATTAAACGATGAAGCCATTCGTTTAAATCATCAAACGGATAGCTTTAACTCTGTTGTTATTAATTTACATGGCGTAGTTGCAGCGACGTCGCCTCACTTTGAAAGTTTAATAGGCCAACAAATACAGTCTCCAGGAGCAATAGAAGCACTAAAAGAAAAACGCCCATTAATTAGTGAGCCTTATTTATCGGCAGCTGATAATTTAATTGTTTTTATTTCGCACCCGCTATTTGATTCTGAAGATAAGTATTTAGGTTATATTGGGGGCTCTCTTTATTTAAAAGAGAAAAATATTTTAAATGAGCTTTTAGAACAACATTACTACAAAGGTGGTTCGTACCTTTATGTTGTTAGCTCAAATAAGCGCATTTTATATCACCCAGAACCTGCCAGAATCGGCAACGTTATTGCTAACAATGCTGTGATTGACGCTGTTATAGATGGCGAAATAGGCACTTCAACGGTTATTAATAGCTTAAATAAGCCGATGCTCGCAGGCTACGCACCCATTACTTTATCTAAATGGGGAATAGTGGCGCAAAGACCATTAGAATCAACGCTCTCTTCGCTAGATACATTAACTATTGAAGTCATTGAACAAACAATACCTATGGCATTAGTCACATTTATTTTTATTGGTTTATTTGCACATTTTATAGCAAGGCCGCTAAAGCGATTAGCCGATAACGCAAATACACTCGATGATCCAAAAAGCTTAGAAAAACTTAAAAGCGTGAAGTCGTGGTATTTTGAAAGTCAAAAACTGAAGTTAGCGATGTTAAGAGAGGTTACTTTATTACAAGCACAAATAGGTGTGCTACGCCATGACTCACAAACAGATCCCTTAACAGATACGCACAACAGAAGAAGCTTAAACGGCCTACTTAACCAGCTTATGCTAAAGCAAACCCCATTCGCTATATTAGAAATTGATATCGACTTTTTTAAACGTGTTAACGATACTTTTGGACATGATAAAGGCGACGAAACTTTAGTTTCGCTAACAAATATAATTAAAAAACTATCAAGAAGAGACGACATAGTATCAAGAATCGGCGGTGAAGAATTTGTTCTTGTGCTACCAAATGAAAACAGCCAAAGTGTCTATAAAATAGCAGAGCGTTTACGTAAAACAGTAGAATCGACAGAAATAAACACCATAGGAACAATCACTATTTCTATAGGTATTGCAACCTGGCCTGAGCATAGTACTGATATTGCCCAAGTATATAAATGTGCCGATAAGGCGCTATACCATGCTAAAGAGCATGGTCGTAACCGATGCGTAGTGGCCGATATTAGCTAACCACAGCTTAGTTAAGTAATACACTGTATTACCTTAAATTGATAAATACTTTACAGAGAGTTTATTAAGCCAGCCATCTGCTTTTGATGGCTTGTAAATCATTACTATGCCTTTGCTATAGTGACTGTTAACCCCCTTTACAGTTATTTTTGTAAGCCCTAAATCGTCAATCACAAAATTTGGTAAATACGCTAATGCCAAAGCAGTTTTACTACCAAACTAACCTTTTAAAATCCGTTATATGTTGAAAAGCTAACGACAAATAAAACACAAAAAATGCATTTTCATTAGTAAAACTAACGCAGCAACAAGGCTTGGTAATTCATAAAATACAAAGTAATCGTTAAGCTTAATACAGCTTACTAGGGGGAAGTATAAAGGGGAATTAGAGTGCGACAGCGCAATAAATACAACACTTGCGAGTAAGCTAACGGCATGTTTTAAAAACGCCCCCAGCTATTTAGAAACCCAAGACTTTGCGATTAATTAATTTATAAATAACGGCGATTTTAGCTTTAAAAGTGCTGTTTATATAAAGTGTTAATTGGCATTAAGTATGTAGAAGTGTACCTGAGTATACTCACCATTAAGTAATTTGACTTGAGTAAATATGTGGCAATAAACGCTGCATACCCATGCAGCGTTTATTGCCATTTGTTTAGCCCTAATTAAAACTGATAGCTTACCCTTGCTGAAAAGTTACGCCCAGGTTGGGTGTATTGGCTAAAATCAGCACTTTGCGATTGACCTGCAATCAACTCAAAAGGCACATATTCTTTATCGAGCAAGTTAAGTACACCTACATTTAGCTGCCACGCTTGCCATTCGTAGTTTGCGTATAAATCAACAACGCCGTAGCCATGCCCTTGCGTAGTTTTATCATCGTTTGCATCAAGTACTACATCCGATTGCGATTTAGCTAAACGCAACGCAGCGGTCCAGTTAATATTACCCAGCTCTGTACTTAACAATATTGAGCCATTTAACGGGCTAATGCTGGTAAGTGGCTGATCGGTTTCTTTATTTTCACCATCAACGTAGGCCACATTTGCCTCAAGTAGTATATTTTCAGCGACATACATGGCAATTCCGGCTTCTACACCGCTTATTTGTGTTTCGCTAATATTTTGATATTGATACAAAGTTTTGTTTACATTAGGAATGTACGTTGGCTCAACACCCACTACGGCGGTTTCAATAAAATCATCGAATGCTGCATAAAAAGCACTTAAGTTTACGCTAATATCGCTGCTGGCGTACCTTAGCCCAAGCTCAAACGAATCACTGCTTTCAGGGTCCAAATCGGCGTTTGGTAATATTTGATAAAACGGCTCAACGCCGTGGCTTTGATAGGCTTGGTCGTGTGGTGGTATTTTAAAGCCTCGTACGTATTGCCCGTACAACGATAAGTTATCATCCACTTGGTATATAACACCTAGCTTAGGCGAAAAGGCAGATTCGGTAATATCATCAAGCTGTGCATCGGCGTATAACTCATCACTTTTAGCTTCAAGGGTGTAGTAATCGTATCGCACACCTGCAATAACCGACCACCCGCTGTTATTAAACGAAATACTGTCTTGCACATAAGCGCCAATTAAAGAGGTATCAGCTCCGGGAAATGCTTTTTGTTTTTGATCGGTAAAATCAACGGTGCCATCGGCTAAAATACGTGTTTTAAAACGAGGGCGGGTGGTGTCGTATAAGTCGATATCAACTCCATATACCACTTCATGATCGGTGGTTTCTCCTTTAAGCCCTTTATTAAATACCGCTTTTAAACCTAAAATATTTTGCTCAAAGCGATAGTCGTTATAATCGGTGTAGGTGCTTGCGCTACTAATTGCATCACTTTGTTGCTCGTAACTACTATAAGACACTTGCCCGTACCATTTATCAAACGCAGCTGTAGCTACCTCTGAATGGTAATCGAGCGCCAGTGACCAACTCGTGTCGTCTTCCTCGGTTTCTTGAACTGCGGGGGTTATTACTTGCTCAGTCGTTTGATTAAAATAATCAAGGGTGTATTTAAGTGTGCGTTTTTCATCAAACTGTTGCTCAAATTTAACTAATAAAGCGTCCGACTTTGCATCATAACCGGGTAAGTTTTCGTCGTAGTTTTGTACTTCTTCGCTGTCGCGGTGGCTATAAACGGCGCTTACTGCAAAGTCGCCTAAGTCTTTTGCAGCGGTAATGTCGGCAGCAATTTGGTTACTTTGACCTTGATACCCCAGTGCCATTTTTACATAGCTGCTGTTATCTTTTAGATAATCGCTTGGATCTTTAGTGGTTATAACCACAATGCCACCGAGTGCGTCAGAGCCATATAAAGACGATGCAGCACCTTTGGCTACTTCTACTTGTTTTACGCCTGCTACATCAAAGTAATTGCGGCCAACTAAATAGCCCCCTCCGCCTGCATAGCCATCGTTGGTGCGTCGGCCATCTTTTATAAATACAACACGGTTACCACCGACACCACGTACAGTAAGTGTTTGTGCGCCTGCGCCACTGCCTGTGGTTGCAATGCTTGAATCGTATTTAAACATGGTTTGTAAATCTACAGCTAGCTGGCGCTCTATATCTTGCTCGGTAATAACCGTTACTGAGCCTGTTACATCTTTAAGCTTTTGCTCAAACCGCGAGCCACTCACAACAATATGATCGTCAATTATGTTTTCGGCAAATGCAGTGCCCGATCCGAGTAATAAGGTTGCTATAGCAGTAAATTTAAATGCAGAGGGGTTCATTTTAACTCCAAATGATAATAGTTATTATTTATGGCGAGGATGTTACAACTAAGTCAAATTAAGATCAATTAATTATGATAATCATTTTCATTTAGATTTAACTAGTTATAATAGCCGAAAAATAAAAGCCGGAGTTTGTAATGAAATACCTATTTATATTGTTTGCTTTAGTCGCTCAACCTGCACTTGCACAGGAGCGCGTTATTAGTGCTGGCGGCACCCTTACAGAAATAATTTATGCACTGGGCAAACAAAGTACCCTTGTAGCAGTTGATCAATCTAGTATGTACCCGCAGCAAGCTACGCAATTACCACAAGTGGGTTATTACCGCGATTTAGCGGCAGAAGGCGTGCTTTCTATGCGCCCAACCACCTTATTAGCGCTTGAAGGCGCAGGGCGAAGCCAAGCACTTAAACAAATTGAGGCAACTGGGGTTAAACTAATTCATTATAAAAAGCCCACCTCAGTTAATGAGCTACTTGAGCTAATTAAACGCCTTGGTACCGATTTAAACGCCAAGCAAGAAGCGCAATCACTTATTACGCACATTACAAACTCATTACCTGAAAAAGCAAAAGCGCAGACACACAATGCGCTATTTTTACTCTCAGCTAATGAGCGCGGGCTTGTTGCCGCAGGGCAAGAAACCGTCCCTAATTTATTATTTAGCTATGCGGGCATTACTAATATAGGCGCTACACATTCAGGCTTTAAAGTAATTAATACCGAAGTACTTGCTGTAAATCAGCCTGACTTTTTAGTTGCGCCAAAGCATGTTGTACAAAGCATTGGCGGCAAGCAGGCTTTTTGTAAGCAACCGAACCTACGCTTATTAAAAGCTGCGCAAAGCTGTAACTTACTTGTTATGGATAGCCTGCTTTCGCTTGGCATGTCGCCACGTATTGCCACAGCAATTAATGAGCTTAACGAGTATAAAACCCGCTTATGAACACCCTAACATTGAGCCGCTTTGTGCCTATAACACTTAGCCAAACTCATAAATGGATGCTATTAGCCTCTGTTTGTATTTTTGCTTTGGCGCTACTAAGCATTGGGTACGGCCCTGCAGGATGGGATTGGCGTTTAGCTATTGCTTGGCTTGCGCCCGAGTACTTTAATCAGTTTGATGCACTGCAAATAAATGTAGTAATGCAAATACGTTTGCCGCGTTTTGTGCTTGCTGTATTAGTAGGGTTGGTACTTGCCCAAACAGGGGCGGCAACCCAAGCGCTTTGCCGTAACCCGCTGGCAGACCCATCTATTATTGGCATTAGTGCAGGTGCGGCAATGGTTGCAGTGGCGTTTATTGCACTTAGCGCGCAGTTTAATTTTAACGCTCAGTTGTATTTACCTTATGCGTCGTTTTTAGGGGCACTTGGTGTTACCTCGCTGGTATATTTTATTGCCAAGCAGCAGGGGCAAATTAATATCACCACACTTATATTGGTAGGAGTCGCTATTAACGCGTTAGCATTCGCTGTTATTGGGCTACTGAGTTTTTTTGCCGACGATAGCGCACTACGATTAATAAATTATTGGACCATGGGCTCATTAGGCGGAGCAAGCTGGAGCACGATTATTCAAGCTGCGCCGTTACTGTTTATCAGCCTAATTGGCCTGTGGCGGTTAAAAAACCCCATGAACTTACTCCTTATTGGCGAGTCACAAGCTCAGTACCTAGGAGTAGACACTAATAAACTTAAATTATATGTCATTATACTCGTTGCATTAGGGGTAGGTGCGGTTGTAGCGCTTACCGGTTTAATAGGGTTTGTTGGCTTGGTAGTCCCGCATATTGCCCGCTTAATGGTGGGGCCGCATTTACGTAATATGCTGCCGCTTTGTATGCTAATTGGCGTAGTGGTATTGCTACTTTCTGACTGGCTAGCACGTATTGTGATCATGCCATCAGAGCTACCCATTGGCATTATTACCGCGCTATTGGGTGCGCCATTGTTTATTTATTTAATAGTGAAAAATAAGCGAGGTTGGTCATGATCACGTTTAACAACCTAAGCGTTGGCTTTGATAATCACAGCGTTTTAAACGCTATTAATGGCAGCGCTAAACAAGGGCAACTTGTAGCACTACTTGGTGAAAATGGCGCAGGTAAATCTACCTTGCTGCATACCTTAGCAGGTATGCACGCCTTTACAGGCAGTGTACTTTTTAATGCTAAGCCGCTGGCCTCTCACGCTAAAAAACGCCTTGCAACACAGCGCGCAGTCATGATGCAAGCTAACCACGTAGGGTTTGATTTTACAGTATTTGAGCTTATTGCAATGGGCCGCTACCCGTATGTAGAGTCATTAACAATGCAAAGCGAAAAAGTACATAAATACGCCGCAATTATGGATTTAAGTGATTATTTAACTCGCCGCGTAAGTGCGCTTTCGGGCGGGGAGCAACAACGTGTGCATATGGCGCGTACTTTGGCGCAGCTAAACGCCTTTACACAATCGGCCGAGCCAAAACTAATGCTGCTCGACGAGCCTACATCAGCACTTGATATGCGCCACCAACATGCTTTGCTCAGCTGCGTTAAAACCTTTGTAGATCAGGGCAACAGCGCCATTATTGCAATACACGATCTAAATTTAGCCAGCCTTTATGCAACCGACGCTATTTTACTGCACAATAAAAAAGTGTTGCAAAGTGGGCCTATAAACACCGTATTAACAGAACAAAACTTACAACAAATGTACGCCATGAAACTGCACGTAAACCCTCATCCTTATAACGATGCACCCATGGTTTTTTCTCAACGTCAGGAGTTTTTATGAGAGAGCAAGCATTAAACGATGCACGCACCTTGGTTTACAAAACCAATGCGGGTGTCATGTCGACTATTTCGAATAATTTACGCGGCTACCCGTTTGGCTCAGTAACCCCCTATATGTGCGACGAACAAGGCCGTATTTACTTTTTTATTAGCGATATAGCCCAGCACACTAAAAATCTAAAGCACGACTCTCGTATGAGCCTAACTGTGTTTGATGCCACCGACAGTGGCGATCAAAACGAGCACGGCCGCGTAACGCTCGTAGGTGATGGCTCTGTTGTGCCAAGTGAGCAAGCACACACTTTACTTGATAACTATATTGCCCTATACCCCGAAGCTGCTAGCTATCGCAATGCGCACGACTTTCAATTATGGCAATTAGACGTAATTCGTGTGCGTTACATTGGTGGCTTTGGCAAAATATTTTGGCTTGAGCAAAACGAATGGCAGGATGAGGCAAAAAACTGGGATGAAAACCAGCAGCAAAGCATGATAAGTCATATGAACGACGACCATCAAGATGCTATGTCACTCATATTAATGCAGCACTACAGCGTAGCTGATAACACCCCAATAATGAGCGGCTTATTACCCACTGGTTTTTATATACAAAGCCAAAAGCGTAATTACTTTATTAACTTTAAAACCCAGTGCAACAGCCCGTTAGAGGTTCGTAAAGCGCTGGTTGCGCTAACCAATCAAGCACGCAATAACCTAACAGCAGAGGAAACAGTATGATAAAATTAACACTCTTACTAAGCACTGCACTACTACTTAGTGCCAATGCGGCATATGCAGACGAATGTACACTCAGCCTAGATGCAAACGATATGATGCAGTTTTCAACTAAAACATTAAGCGCCCCTAAAAGCTGTAAAAAAGTAACCGTAAAGCTTAGCCATGTGGGTAAATTACCCGCCAATGTAATGGGTCATAACTGGGTGCTTGCTAGCGAGCAAAACATGCAAGCTATAATAACCGATGGCAACGCAGCAGGGCTTAGCAACCACTACTTAAAGCCTAACGATACACGCGTGCTTGCAGCTACAGACATTATTGGCGGTGGTAAATCAACGCAAGTTACCTTTAACACCAGCGGCCTAACCGCTGGGACTAATTACACGTATTTTTGCTCTTTCCCTGGGCATTACGCCATGATGAAAGGCACATTTACGCTTAACTAAATATCAAAGGTGTATTGCACTAACGCAGTGTAATACACCCAATTTTATTATTGGCAATACGTTTGCTCGCCTCGTTTAGCTAAAGCTTTAAAAGCAGCTTGCTGATGTTCTTTTTGCACATAACGGGGTGGCAAAGGGTTAACTTGCAACTGATACCCTGTTTGGTTAGCTTGCACACTTGTAACCGGCGATATCCACACAACATTTAGCTCTGGCGCTAAACGCTTAATAACGCGCGCTATACCTTCGCCATTTTTTACATGAAAATCGCCCGCTATATGCATTACCTGCGCATCTTTATGATTATTTAAATAGTTAACGATAGACTCCCCCATGGTTTCATCCCAGGTAACTTGCGCAGCATAATAGTTTTCATTTTGACTTGGCGAGCCGTGATGCATCGAGGTCATAAAACGTTGTTTATAATCACTTGCTGAGGTATCCATAGTGGCTGCAATGAAGCTCTGCTGTGTTTCATCAAGTTTATTTACATAACTTATGCCTTGCCTGCTAATACAGGTGACTATATTTTTAGGGGCATTTGCAGCTATTACATCGCTATTGTTCGTTTTTGCCAGCTCTACCAGCGCACGGTAATCACTTTTGTAATTTGGCCACGCTTGGGTGTTGTCAATTAAATATTGCTCACCAATTTCACCTTTAACATACTGGTTTAAAATAGGCTGATCCGCGCGGCTAAATTGTTCAAGCGAAAGGGCAGTGCGTTTATTACTTTTGCTTAATTGCTCAAATAACTCAGCCTGAAATAAATGCACACCCGGGTGCGTATGCCATTCACCTACTAAAACCACATCGGCATTTAATAGCTTGGGCTCTAATAATACAGAGCTAACAGGCTTTGCTTGTGCATTATAAAGCGCAGTGTAATAAAGCGATGAGCTTTTATCAGGCGGCACAGTTGTTGTGCTACAACCACTCAAACCCGTAACTAACGCCAGAGTTAACATAGACTTTTTCATACACACCTTTAAAACACTTTAATGCAAATAATTATCAATATCATATACTTGTAATACCTATTAAGCCAGCCAAACTGCTGCTTACTTACATAATCAAGGAAATGAGCGAAACGCGCATTTATATGCCTTAACTTTGCTTGTAAATATTAAATAGCTTTTGATAGCAATGCCTTAGGTAATTTGTTAAAACTGTATAAAGTAGAAACATGAGCGTGACATCGGCAGAAGTATGCTCGATTCGCGGCCTATAAAATTGTTAGATGTTAAATGGAGTTCTATGAAGCATCCACTTTTTAGTGAAAACATGGAAGATGGTTTTAGCCTATTCTTACTAAAATGTTCAGAATCAAGAAGCTGTCTCTTATTTGGTACCTCAGCTCTTTTGTTATTTATATTTGCAAGTCAAAACACCAGTTTTATGAGTTTCCTTAATGAACACTGGTTTGGTAACATTCTTAAGATTTTATGTGTAATTGGAGCTTTATTAAGTTGGTTTTCAGCACAAGCACATTCATATAAAATGGACACTTTAAACTAGTAGCTTCCATATTCTTACTTTGGCCCATTAGCTATATATACTTGTTTTATATACATTTAACTAAAAAACCTAACGTAAATATCAAATGAAAAAATTATAGCTGGCTGTTTTTTGTTCCTAAAACCATTTTGGTCAACTATATTTTTCCGTTTATGTAAGCGTTAGGCACTGGAGAAGGTTTAATAGATGGAACCAAATTATTCAGAATATTCTATTACTGAATTGCAAGAAGCTATCACGTCTATTGATAGGGCTTTGTACCCTGAACGCTTTGAGCGATTAAAAGCCGAACTATTAAATAGAGACGAGGAAGAGCATGATGCTTCTCAATTAGTAAGTCTTTCATCAAAGGACTTACTTATTAAGCTCAGCAATGCATTTTTTGTAATTCCGTTGATGATCTATATAGGAATAGATGCACTTAATAGCGGTGAAATACTCCTTAAAGGAGGAGCTATATCAAAAAATGAAAACTTTATATTATTTACATTAAGCGTAATATTTTGTTTTTTAATCTCAGCGGTACTGACATGTAGCCTGTTTGTGGATAAGAGCAAAAGTTCCTGACAAATACATTATGTCGTTCATAAATTCACTAGGACACAGTTCGATTGGTAGTGTTTTTCTGGAGGTTGATAATATTTTCAACTCAGGGCAAAACATGCTGCACAAGCTAAGCAAAAACAAGTTATAGAGAATAAGAAGACGGTGAAGTGTATTTAAAAACTCTATAACTGAAACAAAAAGGCCGCAGTAATAAATACTGCGGTCTTTGTTTTTAGCTAAGTGCTATTTAGTAAGCGCCTGCGCTGTAAATAAGCTCGTAGCTGTGGCTGTAAATTTCAAGGATGTTACCAAACGGGTCTTCCATGTAGATCATGCGGTACGGCTTTTCACCCGGGTAGTAATAACGAGGGGCTTGCATACGTTTTTTACCGCCAGCTTCTACAATACGCTCAGCTAAACCTTCTACATCAGGGTCTTGAACACAAAAATGAAAGATGCCTGTTTTCCAGTATTCAAAATTGTCTTTTGGGTTTTCTTGGTTTTTAAATTCGAAAATTTCGACGCCAATACGATCCCCTGTAGATAGGTGCGCTATTTTGAATTTTTCCCACTTTTCGCCAAATACTTCTGTACACATTTCACCAATTGGGCTTTTGTCTTCGGTAATTAAAGTCGGTTCCATTATGGTGTACCAACCCATAACCTTAGTGTAAAACTCGACTGCTTTTTCAACGTCGGGAACCGAAATACCAATGTGCGAAAAACTACGTGGATATGTATGACTCATAATGCTTCCTCTTTAACTTGTGACTTATCTTGTGACTAGTTGATGGAGTTAGTTTACGAATCGACCAACATTAAGTAAAATTATCATTAATCATCATTTTGAGTACGTTTTGTAATGATAAATCCAACATGGTTAAATACGTTTTGTACTTTGGTTGAGGTAAATCATTTTACCCAAACAGCTGAGCGCCTTTATATGACCCAATCTGGTGTAAGTCAGCACATTAAAAAGCTAGAGCAACAAGTTAACTGCGCTCTACTTGAGCGCCATGGTAAGCAGTTTTCTCTTACTCCTCAGGGCCAAAACTTATATCAGCAGGGCAGCCTGCTTCTTAAAGATTGGCAGTTTTTAGAACAACAATTAAAAGATGATTCGCCGTACAGCGGAGCGGTAAAGATTCAATCTCCGGGCAGTTGTGGTTTAAAGTTTTATAATCAATTATTAGCACTGCAATCTGAGCATAAAGAGCTGATTATTGATTACCGCTTTGCGCCTAATGTAAGTGTTGAACAAGCTGTAGCAAACCACAGTACCGACATCGGGTTTTTAACTCAAGCTCCAACATTTAGCGAACTAACCAGCCATAAAATAAGCCAAGAGCCACTACTACTTGTAACGCCTGCAGGTATAAACATGCCTAATTGGCAAACCCTGTGTGAGCTAGGGTTTATTGCTCATCCCGATGCAAGCCATCATGCGCAGCTACTACTAAGCGAAAACTACAGTGAGTTTGAGCATATTGACCAAATAACACGTACGGGATTTTCTAACCAAATTAGTTTAATACTAGAACCTGTAAGCTTAGGGCTGGGTTTTACGGTATTACCTGCTCATGCTGTTGGCGCATTCAATAAGCCACAACTTGTAAAAAAACATCATTTAGAATGTCCGGTTAGTGAATCTATTTATGTGTGCCATCACCGAAATAGGCCGTTGGCAAAACGTATGAATACAGTAATTGAGCTAATAAAGGCGGGAGTAAATAGTTAAAACGTAAACCCCCTTTACACCCACGGCACTTAATACCATAAGCAAAAGGGGGAATAGAAAATTAGTTAACGCTTTCTAATTTTGCTTTTAAATCGAGTAAGTCGGTTGCAATAGTATTTGGCTGTATTTCCCACGGATCGAAGATTGAGTCTTCAGATCGTTGAATCCACGCCGCGCGCATGCCGTGCGATATGGCACCGGTTACATCAAACGGGTTACTTGATACAAGCCACGTGTTTGCGCCTGTTGAATTGGTTTCGCGTAAAAAGTGGCTATAAACCCCTGGGTTTGGTTTAAAGGTTTTAACGTCGTCGGCACTTACTACCCCTTCAAAAAGCTCACTAATGCCAGCGGTTTCTAATAAGGTATGAACTGCGTCGGCAGCTCCGTTTGAAAATGCAAACAAACGGTAATCCTTCGCTTTTAATTGCTCAAGGCCTGCTTTTACATCATCGAACGCAGGAAGCGTTTTATAAAGCTCTAGCAGTTGCCCCTTTTGATCTTCACTTAGCTCGGTTTTGTGCGCTAAGCAGGCGTAATCGAGTGCGTGTTTTGTACATAGCGAGAAAGGAATATAATTTTGCATTAATCCACGTCTAAATGAATACTCTAATTGCTTTTCGCGCCATGTATTTGAAAATGCTTGGGCGTTATCGCCAATCATGTCGTCGAGTAAGGACAGTACGCCATGAGTGTTTATTAGCGTACCGTATACGTCAAATGCAAGTGTAGTTGCCATGTTTGCTCCGCAATAAAATAAATTAAGTTGGTTTTAGAGTACTTGCTTACAGCTTAACTTAATTTGAACGAACGCTCAAATTAATAAAACTTATAAGCATCGAGTGCTAAAATATCCATTTCTATATCTTCATGTATTTTTTTGGCTTTACCGTCACTACTTCCAAGCGCTGCAAAAAGAGGTAAAAAGTGCTCCTGGGTAGGGTGATTAAATAAAGCATGGGGTGCTTCATTTAAATAGTTAAGTAACGCTTGGGTGTTTTGCGCTATTAATTTTTGCTCAACCCAATGAGTAAACTCATTAACCATTTGAACACGATTAGGTGTAGCAGGGCTTTTAAATATTTCACGTAGATTGTGACTAATACCGCCGGAGCCAATAATTAATACGTTATCGCTGCGCAGTGGTGCAAGTAACTGCCCGTATTTATACATCGCCTGAGCGCCTAAACGCGTGTTAATAGACACCTGAACAATGGGAATATTAGCTGCTGGGTACATTAAGCGCAGCGGGATCCACACACCATGATCCCACCCTTGATCTGCACTTTTCACCGTTTTAATACCCGCTTTGTAAAAGTACTCACTAATAGTATTAGCAAGCTTAGGATCTCCTGGTGCTGGGTATTGAATTTCATACAGGGGCTTGGGGAAGTTATAAAAGTCGTGAATAGTATGCGGCGCATCTCCGGATGTAATAACTATATCGTGCGCTTCATCAAAGTGGCCAGAAAACACCACAATAGCACGAGGCTTACTAAGCGTTTGACCTAATGATGCAAAAAAATCTGACGTAGCCGATTGCTGAACAGCCATCATTGGCGAGCCGTGAGATATAAATAAAGCAGGCTGAGTCATACTAAAACCTTAAACAAGTAGATGCGTTATAAACACTATATAAGTTTCTATTTTGACGATAAATATGATACTTATTTATACATTATCAACAAAGTATTGTTAAAAAATGGATAAGCTCACCACCATGAAGACCTTTTTAGCCGTTGTGCAAGAAGGATCGTTTTCAAAAGCGGCCGATAAACTCGATATTTCGCCGCAGTTAGTCAGCAAATATATTTCTGCGCTGGAAGATAATCTACGCACGCGTTTATTACACCGTACAACACGAAAAGTAAGTGTTACAGAGGCTGGAAATCAATATTATCAGCGTTGTCAGCAGGTGATTATTGATATTGAAGACATGGAAAACTCACTAAACAACTTAAGCGAAAGTGTATCGGGTGTGCTTAGTATTAGTGCGCCTATGTCGTTTGGTACTAAGCATTTAGCAGGTTTGTTGGTTGATTTTCAAAAGCAGTATCCAAATTTAAAGTTAGATTTACGGCTCACCGACCAATATGTAGATATAGTAGAGCAGGGTATTGATATTGCTCTGCGCATTGGCGTATTAAAAAACTCAACGTTGATAGCTAAAAAAATTGCCCCTATACGTTTAGCTGTATTTGCGTCACCCGACTATTTAGAACGCCATGGCACGCCACAAACGCTTTTAGATTTACAGTCACATAATTATTTACGCTATTCCCACAGCGAACCCACAAAGCGATTATTTGGGGTTAATGAGTTAAAAAGCGAGCTAAAGCTTGAAAGTAACTTTGTGGCTAACAATGGTGACTTACTACTAAATACAGCCATTGCGGGAGGTGGTATTGCTATGCAGCCCACATTTATTGCAGGGGAGGCGCTGGCTCAAGGCAAAGTAGTGCGCATTTTACAAGACTACGAACCCGACCCAATGGGACTGTATATGGTGTACGCTAATAGGCAGTTTTTACCGAGTAAAGTACGTGCTTTTGTTGATTTTGCAAGTGACTTTTATGGCGATACACCTTACTGGGATTTAGCGTAATAAAAAGTAAACCGCCTAACAGGCATTATATAAAAAGCTAAATTTTTAAAAAATTCCGTAGTAAATTTCTTAGTACTTTAAACACCTCTTGATTACTGTGTTGCTGATGCTGTAATACATCAACATTAGCCAACCAACCCATTTCTTCAAACTCAAGAGGAAGTTTAACCAGCTCACCACTTTGTACTGCATCTACAGCTACATGGTTTGGTAATAAGCACCACCCGTTACCTTGTATTGCTAGCTCGAGTAATACAAAGTAATTATCGGCATACCAAATCTCTGGGCTAATTTTTAGCTGAAAGCTACTTGTTTGCGTATTGCGAGAACGAAGAAGAAGTTGTCGATGTAGCCGAAGGCCATCCATATTTTCACATCTGATCCCCGCTAAAGGGTGCGATTTAGCAACATATAAATCAAATTTTACCGATCCAATACATTCATAGTCTAAGTAGCTCGGTATATTTAATTCACTAAAAATAATACCCGTTATAGGCTTTTCGCTGTTTAGCATGTCAATTATGTCATGGCTGGATGCACTTAAAAACTCAAGCGATACGTAAGGATACTTACTTTGCAGCTTGCTAATAATACTCGCGATAGTTTTAAACGGGATCCCTTCGTCAAGTGCGATAGTGATTTCGGTTGGTGTTTTTTCATTTAGTGCTAATGCAGAGTTTGTTAATCGCTGGTGTTGATTAAGCACGGCTTTAGCCTGGGGGAGTAACTGTTTACCGGCTTCGGTTAATTGTGGATAGCGCCCTGTGCGCTCAAATAATGTCGCATTACAGTCTATTTCTAAATTAATAATATGCTGGCTTATTACCGACTGCGCTTTACTTAAACCGCGCGCAGCAGCTGAAAACGATCCAGCTTCAACGGTAGCCACAAATGCTTGAAGCTGTTCAATACTAAACATATCGCTTTTCCCGATACTAAGTAACTAACACATATCTTTATAATGAATGAAAATACAGCCATCGTCATCAACTTAAGAAGTTATTTATATATGAACACAGCAGAACGTATTTTTCAGGCGCTAATATTTGAGATGATAGCATTATCTTTTGTTATACCTGCATCAGTTTATTTTGGTGGGTTTGCAACAGGAAAAATGGCAATAGTAGGTGTTGGTTTATCAATCTTCGCCATGCTTTGGAATTACATTTACAACATAGTGTTTGATACAATAGCTGGGCATAACCGAATCGAGCGAGGTTTAGTAACCCGCATTACGCATGCATGTGGCTTTGAGCTGGGTATGTTAGTAATAACGCTGCCAATACTTGCTTGGTATTTAAATATTACATGGCTAGCCGCTACAGCATTAGAAGCTGGATTTTTAGTGTTTATACTTATATACACGTATATTTTTAATGTGTTGTACGATAAGTACCAACCTTACAAAAAATGGGTTAATAAATCGCAATGTGCTTGATATTTTTAAGTTTATAAAAGCAAAGTTGTGGGGTATTGAGATCGTTTTGGCAAAAGCGCAATGGCAATAAATAACGGTAAATGTGGTTTTTAATTAAACCAATTAGCACTGCTCAATTGACTAAGTAGTGCTAATTTACTATTTGCCGGCTAACTGTAATGGGGGTTTACAGTAGCTTTTTGCTTTATATATTTAGCTCTTTTAATATGTTCCACACGCTCTCACCACTAGGATGAAGTGCAGCATGATACCGATACGCTTAATAGGTAATAGGCACGTAATAATGCTTTTGACCAACCACAACTAAACAATCCTCTTTTAACATACTCACTGAGATGTTCATTTGGTTTATAAGGTTACGAGCTGTTATATAAAATTTTTTACTGCTTGAGGTAGTGTAATCGGTAGATTTTTCCTACCTATTAGCTCTGCGCCTTGTGTCTATTATTTATCGAGACACAGCATGTAGAGCTTGCTCACGCGAGAAACCGAGCTTTTGACTGCCTAATAACTAATTTTAAAAACTACGTTTTTAAACGCCAGCAAGCTGCACTTATACAAGTTAATTTTAACCACAACGTTAAGTTTTCCGGTAGGCGTAGAGCTTGCTCACGCGAGAAGCAAAGCTTCTAACTACCTAAAAACTAATTTTAAAAACTACGTTTTAAACGCCAGCAAGCTGCGCTTATACAAATGCCCAACAATCAATATACTTACTACTAAGCGCTGCTTAAAAATAAACCATACTGACTATAACGAGGTGTGCCAAGCAAATGGCACACCTATTTTGTTATGCAGGTATGGGGGCGTTTTCTGCAATAAGCTGTTTAGATTTCAATTCACTCCAAAATTCGCTTGGTATGGTAACTTTCATTGAGGCTACATTAGCTTTAATTTGATCTGCCGTGCGTGCGCCAGGAATAATTGAGGATACCGTTGAAGGCGCCTCTGCGAATTGCAGTGCAGCTGTTTTAATATCAATCCCATGTTTAGATGCAATGTCGCTTATTGCATTAAACTTTTGCTGCATAGGCCCAGGAATTTTAGGTGAATAATTAAAGCGGTTACGACCGGCTAAAAAACCACCATTAAGCGGAGCACCAATGACTGCTGAAACACCTCGTTTATCAAGCATAGGAAAGGTTTTATCAAGTGCCTGCTTATGATCTAAAATTGAATATTGCAGCGCTAGTAAGCAAATATCAGGGTCTGACATATCAAGCGCTTTATAAATAGCATGAGGTGTATTTACTCCAAAACCCCAGCCTTTAATTATTCCTTCATCACGCATTTTAGTTAACTCGGGAATAGCACCTTTAGCCGCTTGATCAAAATACTTAAGCCAGTCATCTCCCATATCACTATTTTGCGGTGATAAATCGTGAATATAAACAATATCGAGTGAGGCAACACCAATACGATGCAACGTGTCTTCTATTGAACGACGCGTACCTGATGCAGAGTAATCATATTTATAATGAAAAGGTGAGTGATCAGCCCAATGCCAACTATTTTCTAGAGGCTCTGCTGAAGGGGTAAGAAGGCGACCTACTTTTGAGGATAAAACATAATCTTCACGCTTTTTGTTTCGAAGTAAATCACCGAAGCGTCTTTCACTTAAACTTAAGCCGTAAAAAGGTGACGTATCAAAATGACGAATACCAGAATCCCATGCTGCATTTAGCATTGTTAAAATTTCTGCATCGCTTGATATAGTATTAAAGCCATTCCCAGCGGCAAGACCGCCTAAGCCCATTCTTGATTCAGGCCGGTAATGCTTAGCGTTAGTAACATCGTTTGTGGGCAGAGCAGCGCTTTTATCTATTGATCCTTTAGTTTGCATAACACTGCCGTTAGACATTTTTACCTTTAATTGTTCAGCCAAAGCTGAAGCACTAAAAATAGAGCCTAAGCCTAAAGCAGCGCCTGCTTTAATAAAATTTCTGCGAGATACCATGTAACTATTCTCCTTGAGTAAGGTTAAATATCTACGCTATAAGCTAGTATAAATTCCAACCAAGTTCAAGCGAGGGAGAAGCAATAAATATCAATACTTTCAATAAGATGGTTAAATTAACAAACGCTGAACGCACACTTTTATTAACATTTTAGAATGATTATTTTCTTTACTCGTACAGTACTTTAATATGCACAAAATAGTGCACTATAATAGCTTGATAAAAAAGCAAACTTCCAAATTGGTGCACGCCTTAATACTCATTTACACAACATAAAAATGGTTACATTTATTTAAGTGTAAAAATTAGTAAACAAAACCGAAATGTATAAAAAGAGTGAATACCAAAGCTTAGTTAATCTCTCTAGCAAAGCGATTGCGGTAACGCTTAATTAATTTAATCGAACGTAGCTGGTCGCTAATTAAAGTAAATATTGGTGAAGCGTTTGTTTTTACAGGTTTACCTTGGCCTAAACGGCGTATTTGCCTTTTTACCAGTGCCATAGTGGCAAGCCCTGCAAGGGTTTTATCTTGCCAAGTAACACTGGGTAATACGGCTAGTTGCAGTGGCTCATTTTGCCATTTGTTTGGTAAATTTGGTTGGTATGCAAGCGCAGTGGCAATACCCACGAGGGCCACTCCACTTTCAATCACGTTGTTGGCAATAGATAAGCGACTAATGCCGCCGGTGGTCATTATTGGGATTGATGAGCGGTGGCTAATCGCTTTTGCAAACTCTAAAAAGTATGCTTCGCGGGCAAGTGTGCGTTCGTCACCTGTTTTACCTTGCATTGCAGGGGCTTCGTAGCTACCACCCGAAAGCTCTACAAAATCAACATTGAGTTCATTCAATAAATCCACTACAACTTGCGCGTCACTGGGTTCAAACCCACCACGTTGAAAATCTGCAGAGTTTAACTTTACCGAAACCGAAAAGGTGGGGGAGCAAGCTGCTTTGATACTGCGGGTTATTTCGAGAAGTAAACGGGCTCTATTTTGTAAACTTCCCCCCCATTTATCGTCGCGCTTATTGGTAAGTGGCGATAAAAACTGGGCAAGTAAATAGCCATGCGCTGCATGTATTTGTACGCCATTAAAACCGGCTTTTTCGGCTTGTAGTGCAGTTTGTGTAAAGCGGGTAATAACATCGTCAATGTCGGTTTGCGTCATTGCCTTTGGTACGCCAAATAAGTGCGAGTGCTTACCCATATTAAGTGCAACACTTGACGCTGATAGAGCCTTTCCACCCATTTTTTTAAATACTTGCCTACCAGGGTGATTAATTTGCATCACCACTTTGCAATTATTTTGCTTTGATAAACGAGCAAGCTCTGCAAAGGCAGTAATATCGGTACTTTGCTCAAGCACTAGGCCACCTGGGCCTGTCATCGCTAAATGATCAACCATTACATTGCCAGTAATAATTAGCCCTGTACCGCCTTTAGCCCATGCGCTATAAACATTTTTAAGTGCTTGGGAGGGCGTTTGGTCCTCTTGTGCTAGGTTTTCTTCCATAGCGGCTTTGGCAATACGATTTTTTAATACTAAACCACTTGGCAAGGTAAAGGAGGTAAACACAGGGTTGCGCATAATTATTGGCTAATTAAATTGACATTAAAACAACTATAACCTTAAAGTTAGCTTGAAGGTCAACCTACTAAGTTTATGTAAAGTGGAGTTATTATTAGTTATGAAAATAGGCGAACTTGCAAAACTTACCAACATACCTGCCAGCACTATTCGTTTTTACGAAAGCAAAGGGTTATTAGCACCAACCACTCGCAGTGCTAATGGTTATAGGCTGTACACCCAACAAAACTTAGAAAAACTGCAATTAATTAAATTTTCACAAAGCTTGGGGTTTTCACTCAACGAAATACCTTTATTACGTAACGAAAACGGCGAGCTAAACCACACAGTAATAATCGAACGTTTAGAAAAAAAACAAAAAGAAGCTGACATTTTGATTGAGCAAATGCAGAAAAAGTCACAGCGTATTGGCAGTTTAACTACACTACTAAACTCTTATTGGGATAAAGGCGAATGCCTACCAGAAAGTAAATTGAATGAATTACTAGAAGTAATTGATTACGAATAAACTAATACAGCTTATTTAGGGCCTGTTTATCTTTTGAGGTTAAATTTGCAGCAGTATGTTTGGTATTTAGGCGCAGAGTCTATGTAGTGTGGTTATTCCCCATAAACAGACGATAACGTAGTATAAATGCCAAACATGCGCTGCCCTAAGGGTTCTGCCTAGGGGCAATTTACTCTTTGTTGCCTACATGGAT